>NZ_PDZF01000006.1:0-183055 GCF_002743425.1 Sporosarcina sp. P7
CAGTCAGTAAAATGAAAATTCGATTAGCTCGAGTTTCATTTGCTGGCATCAATTAAGATACTCATTTTGTTTGTGTCACCGTTAGGTGCACAAACTGTATTTCGTTAACGTTTTGCTGTTCAGTTTTCAAGGTTCATGTCGCAGTCGCTTTCTTGACTGTTCTATTACTATATCAGACACAATTTAAACTGTCAACAACTATAAACAACCTTTTTCAATTTCTTTTTACTTTCTTTTAGATTCTATGCATTAACGCTTTCAAAATGAAGCTTAATAAATAGTGAAAACCGCTCCCCTATTGAATCAGGAAGCGGTTCGTTGTTATTTAATATAGATGAAATACAATATGAAGATTACAAATAACCCGTACATAATCGGATGAATTTCTTTTCTTCTACCGCTAACTAACATAGTAATAGGATAGAAAACGAAACCAATTGCGATACCTGTCGCTATACTGTACGTCAACGGCATAGCGATGATCGTAAAGAATGCTGGAACAGCGATTTCGAAACGTGTCCATTGTATGTTCCCTAAGGTCGACACCATCAATACCCCAACGATAATTAATGCCGGAGCTGTAACTGCCGGTGTGATGACTAATAGTAAAGGGGAGAAGAACAATGCTAGTAAGAACAACAAGGCGGTTACAATAGAAGCAAAGCCTGTTTTGGCACCCGCCGCAACACCTGCAGTAGATTCAATATAAGATGTGGTAGTGGATGTACCCATTACTGCTCCTGTTACTGTCGCCAAGGAATCCGCAAGCAACGCTTTACCTGCGCGTGGAAGGCGATCTTCCTTCATTAAACCCGCTTGAGTCGCAACTGCAACTAGTGTTCCGGCTGTATCGAAGAAATCTACGAATAGAAATGTGATAACGATGACGAGAAATTGTGTGGTCATCAATGAACCTGGATCGTTAATGATCGCATCAAAAGCTGCACCAAACGTAGGAGCGACTGACGGAATTTTATCTACTACCTTATGTGGTACGTCTATTAGACTGACTGCCATACCTAAGACTGTGGTCATGATCATCCCATAGAAAATAGCACCTTTGATTTTCCTAACCATCATAATAATAGTGACAACTAATCCAAAGATCGTTAGTAATGTAGGACCCGCTGTTAAATCACCTAAGCCTACTAACGTATTTGCATCCGCTACAATAATCTTGGCATTTTGCAGTCCTAAGAATGTAATGAACAAACCAATCCCTGCACCTACAGCAAATTTCAGCTGGGCTGGTATTGCATTGATGATGATTTCTCGTAATCCTGTCAATGAAAGAACTATAAAGATTAATCCAGAGAATAATACCCCAGTTAATCCTGTTTGCCATGGTATGCCGTAGGTTAGCACTACTGTGAAAGCGAAAAATGCATTTAATCCCATGCCTGGCGCTAGACCAATCGGATATCTAGCTATCAGACCCATAAATAATGTTCCAACAGCCGCCGCGAGCGCAGTAGCAACAAATACAGCGCCTTTATCCATACGCATAGAATCAGGCAAATCAGGTACAACGTCCAAAGATAACATAATGGGATTTACCGCTAAAATATATGCCATGGCTAAAAAAGTAGTTATTCCACCGATGATTTCGCGACGATAATTGGTTCCAAGCTTGTCGAACTCAAAGTATTTTTTCATTGTGACCTTCCTTACTCTCATTATGTAAAAAGAGGCACGCGAAAAAAATCGCATGCCTCTCTTCTAATTCAATAGAAAAAACATTTCTATTTTGAATCGTAGTCGAAACATTTACGGTGTTTCGGTAGAGACTTCTAGGCCTTATTCCCAGCGTTATACGATCATATTCTGTTGTTTATCTTATTCCCACTCAATTGTGCCAGGTGGTTTAGCTGTAATATCATATACAACACGATTGACCTGATCCACTTCAGTTGTAATTCGCGTACTGATTTTTTCTAGTACATCGAAAGGTATACGAGCCCAGTCTGCTGTCATGCCATCTACAGAATGAACCGCTCTGATACCGATCGCATAGTCGTAAGAACGTTGTTCATTACGCACACCTACACTACGGATATTCGGTAATACTGCGAAATATTGCCAGATGGAACGATCGAGTCCAGCTTTTGCAATTTCATCACGTAAAATAAAGTCAGCATCGCGAACGATTTCAAGCTTATCTTCTGTAATTTCACCAAGCACACGAACTCCAAGTCCTGGACCTGGGAATGGTTGACGGTTAACAATTTCTTCAGGCAATCCGAGTTCCGCCCCAACCGCACGTACTTCATCTTTAAATAATGCGCGTAATGGCTCGATTAACTCAAATTCCATATCTTCAGGCAAACCGCCCACATTATGGTGAGATTTGATCGTTGCAGAAGTTGCAGTTCCACTTTCGATGATGTCTGCATAAATCGTACCTTGTGCTAAGTATTTGATACCGTCTAGTTTAGCGGATTCTTCATCAAACACGTAAATAAATTCATTACCAATAATCTTACGTTTTTGCTCAGGGTCTGTAACGCCTTCTAGCTTGTTCAAAAAGCGTTCACGTGCATCTACTTTAATGAAGTGCATGCTGAACTGTTCGCTGAAAGTTTTAACTACACTTTCAACTTCGCCTTTACGTAGCAATCCGTGATCAACAAAAATACATGTTAACTGATCCCCTATTGCACGGTCGATCAGAGCGGCGACTACTGATGAATCAACTCCACCACTTAGCGCGCAAAGTACTTTACGATCCCCGACCACTGAACGAATTTTCTCTATTTCAATTTCAATGAAACGATCCATTGTCCAGTCGCCTGAAGCTTTACAAATTTCAAAAACAAAGTTACGCAAGAAGTCTTTCCCATTTTCCGAACGATAATCTTCCGGATGAAATTGAATCGCATAGATTTGTTCTTCATCGTTTGAAATCGCTGCAATATTACCACTAGAGTCTTTTGCTGATGCAGTAAACCCTTCAGGTAATTCTGCAATGTCAGCGCTGTGGCTTACCCAGACATTTTGTTTTTCAGTCTGACCAGCAAACAATGCAGACGCCGTATCCACGGTCAACGTCTCTTCTTTGCCTTCGTCACTTGTATTCTTTTCTACCTTACCGCCTAAATGATCGATAATTACTTGAGCTCCATAACTGATGCCCAATACAGGAATACCTAATTCGAATATTGACGGATCAATATCATACGCATTCTCGTCGCCAGCAGATGCTAGACCACCAGAAAGTACGATACCGACTGGATTCATTTTTTTAATTTCTTCAATTGTCGTTGTATGTGCGTGTAACTCACTATACACACCAAATTCGCGAATTGTACGCGTGAAGAGCTGATTATACTTACTGCCGTAATCGAGAACTACAATTTTTTCTTGTCCAGCTAACACAGGAGCATTTGACAACTAATCCACCTCTTCCAATTTTTTAATATCGTTTCATGCCTCAACTACAAAAGACGCGTTAGAAAGTCAACTTTCCACGCGTCTTTTCCATCAAAGAATCTAGGTACTGCTATTCAATGATAGCTGACGTTCGTTAGTGCAAGAAATGTCGAGGATATTCCAAGCATCATCCGATCTATATTTTACGCATATTTCGCTAAAAAATCAACAAATTGTGCTAATAATTAAATCTTCCCATACTTCATTCAACTTATCCCACTCTTGCGATTGCCAATCGTTACCGTATACCCCGATTTCATACGCACGGGTCAATACGGCCATTCGATCGCCGCCGTACCGCTCATCCACAAGTATTGCATAGTTGGATAGTGTCATTGCGGTATCCTTTGGCAAACCGGTACGCGTTAGTTGTTGTAATAACTGTGTAAATTGCTGTTCGAATTTCATGCGACCGTTCGGCAGTTTCTTCAATTGTTTTATACGCCATTTCGGTAACCAAGTACTTCTTTTACTATATATAACGACACTCGCTCCTATTATCAACGCGAATAGCGCTACATAAATCCACCATTGACTAAACAACCATGCAAGCTTTTGTTTGAATACGTCAAACGCTGTCGAACCTTTTGTTTTCTTTGGAAGCTCTTTCTGCTGCTCCACTTCTGGTTTCACCGTTTTATTAATTTCCTCTTCTTCAGGATTTTCATTTGGAATATCGAATTCGATCTCTGTATGTTGTGTAAAACCTAGCGTCGGCTCAAACGGCATCCATCCAATTTCAGGTATATATGCTTCTACCCAAGAATGAGCTTCATCATTCGTCACGCGATAGATACTTTCGCCTGAGGCTTTAAACGCCATTTCCCCGGGTGCAAAACCTTTCACCCAGCGTGTTGGTATATCTACAGACCTGAGCATGACCGCCATAGAAGTGGAGAAATTATCACAGTAACCCTTTTTGGTGTCGAATAGAAACTGATCCACATAGTCCTGTTCCTCATCAGGTATCGGAACATTTTGTGTCTCGTAAACAAAACCGTTCTTTTTGAAGTATTGCTCTACCGCTTTCACTTTGTCATAGACGGCCGTTTCATTCTCTGTAATCGATAACGCTAGCTCCCTCACGCGTTCCGGTAATTCGTCCGGAAGTTGCACATAGCTATTTAAATCTTCCGGAACGGTCTCATAGTTCACCATCTCTGCTTTCTGCAAATCTGACATGATGTATGTAGGTTCAACAAATTCTATTTCATACTGTTCAATCTTTTCCTGCAGACCCATTAGCAAGTATAGTCGGTTCGCTGCCATCTCATGCATAAGGTTCAAACCTTCAGGTGAGGAAATCTTCGTCGTGCCATAGGGAGTGGCAAGAAACGGCAATGGTTCAGCGAAATCCAATAAAGCACGCGACACTTCCCCACCTACAAGAGGTTCCCATAAATCTTCACCTGTATTCAGTAGCTCCTTCATTGATTCTTGATCCTGTATCCAGCCCTTCGAAGTGTAAGTGTCCTTCGTTTCGATTCGCCAATATTGACGTTGTTCCACGGAAGCTTCAAACACTAACTGATTGTCTTGGACGAAAGCTCCACCTAGTTGCGAATCATTAGGGTCATAACCCGCCCTAGCTTGACTTTTATCAGACCCCTCGTCTTCCACTCCGCTCAAAGACAATAAGAACGGTACGGGATCAGGCCATGCTGGAGGATATACGGGTGCATTTCTGGAAAGCAATCCGACAGATATAACAATCAGTACCACCGGCAATGAAAGCAAAAGTAATCTTTTAGGACGAAGTGACAATCCCTTTTCACCGGATAGTTTAATTAATGTGAGAGTACCTACGATTACTAAACCCACCATCATAATTCTCACAATAGACGTAGTAGCATCATATGGAGTGAACGTATCCAACAGCGCAACAAATACTATGGTAAAACCAAAGAACATCATCATACTACTTCGCACCTCAATCCAGTGGCGAAGCAAATAGGCAATCATCCAAACTAATGTAAACAACAATACCGTACGAAATAAATTCGATAATTCACCCAGATCACCTTTGAATAGCAACAAGACATTCTGTTGGACATCTTGCCAAATGTAGCCTGTCGTTTCTATTGAAATCCATAGTTGGTCAAAATACATATAATGAATAGCCCATACTACATAAAGTATTTGAATCGCTCCACTGATCCACAAGGGTAAACGAAGTAAAGCCAATGCAAAAAAGAGCACCAGATAGATGATAAATAAAGAAGGATGGCCGAAATCTGTCAGCTCCATAATGGGGATAAACCACTCCCACAGTAAAACGACACTAAGTGCATATAAAAACACTAGCACTTTCCAATTCAATATCGGTTTCTTCATGAAGACACCACCTTTTTCAACACCGATGAATGGTCAGATGGATACATCAGATTCACAGTAATACCGAGTAATTTCACTTGATCAATAATAGGCTCGAGGGATTTTACATGCGTATCGGCCGGCAACATTACAAAGCAAACTATTGTGGATGCATCACGAGTATACGTTAATACACGGTGGATGAAATCCATGCGAAGATTACCTGTAATAAGCAACAACGCATCCCGAGATGGCGCTTTCTCTATCGGCAACCTTACCTGTTGTAAATCTTTCGGCTGGATTTTAGCAAGGTGTACTAACGCTTGCCTAGTATGATCTGCGGAATGTATAGACGGAAATATTTTCGGTTGGTCACTTGCCGTGATCATGGTCAGCTTGGCATGATTCTGCCTAGCAGATACAATAATCGACGCAGCAAACTCCACTGCCTCTTCAAATGTTTCCGACATTCCACAATCCAGCAATACCGTATGTTGCTCCGATCGCTGTTCATCAAACTCCTTTGTCATAAGTTTCGAAGTGCGAGCAAATGACTTCCAATGAATCCAAGACATCCGGTCCCCCGGCGCATATTCCCTGATGCTAGATGGTGTGGTTGCATCTTTCGCCAGCATGTAAGCGGAGCGTTGCTGTCCTTCGCTCGTTCCATTGGATGCCGATTCATACACCATAGCTGTAACGCTAGGATAGACCAAAAAATGGTTATGAACGACAAATACTTTTCTTTTACGAATCCAATTAAAAAAGTCTACTACTTCTACTTCTACTGTCGGCAATGTGTATTCACCACGTTGAACATTCTGTAACAAATAGGTGTGCTCATATGTTCTTCGAAAACCTAGTAGTGTGATTTTCCGTTCAATCTTTTCGCGCTTGCCATGCACTCGTTTATCCAACAGAACTACGTACAACAAAGGGAAGGGAAGATTCCTTTTAAGAACCACACGAATAGACACCCGTCCATTTCTTGTTACATGTTGGTCTTCGATATATCGTTCCACGGTTAGATCTCGTAACGGATATAAGTAGAGCAGCACGGAATATATCACGAATGGAATCAATGTATAGAAGATGAACCAGCTAACGAAGCTCCCTTGAAATTTTGCAAAGACGTAGGCGGCTATACCAATAGATAAGACATTCACGAAACGTCCGAACGATCGCAATTCAATCATAAAGTAGCAGACCTGCGCATAACTGGAACCGGCAAATGTTTGAGGATATAGCTAACAATTTCCTCAGCATCGATTCCTTCGTATTTCGCTTCGGGATGTAGAATCATCCGATGCGGAAATGCAAACGACGCTAAGTATTGTACATCGTCAGGCAAAACAAATGTGCGCCCTTTTATGAATGCATATGCCTGACAAGCTTTCATTAATGCCATCGAACCGCGTGGACTTACGCCTAACGAAACGGATTCGTGCTGGCGAGTTGCATCTGCACAATCCACAATATACGAAACAATCGTATCGTCTACAGTCACTTCGCGTACATGCCGCTGTAGCTCCAGTAATTCCTCCACTGTTAGAATGGCATCAATTTGCTCAATTGGCGTTTGCTGTTCCGCTCTTTTCAATAATTCTATCTCTTGCTGTTTTGTCGGATAACCCATTTTCAACTTAAAGATAAACCGATCAAGCTGTGCTTCCGGTAAAGGATATGTCCCTTCATATTCAATAGGATTTTGTGTCGCCATTACGAAAAACGGTTTCGGTAATTGTATAGTCGTTCCATCTACCGTAATCGACGCCTCCTCCATACCTTCCAATAAAGCAGCCTGTGTTTTGGGTGATGTTCGGTTGATTTCATCAGCCAATACGATATTCCCAATCAAAGGGCCCGGACGAAATTCGAATTGCATCGTCTGTGGATTATAGATAGATACGCCTGAAACATCAGAAGGTAATAAATCTGGCGTGAATTGGATCCGTTTAAACTTTGCGCCAATTGAAGTGGCTAGTGCTCTGACTAACATCGTCTTGCCAACGCCTGGTACATCTTCTAGTAACACATGACCGCCAGCTAATAACGCTGTCATACTTAACTCCGCTATATCACGTTTTCCCACAATAACTTTTTCGATATTGTGTAATACTCGTTCGATCCATTGTGAATGCATAGTTGTTCTCTCCCGTCACGAACTGAATCCGTCTTGTTGTATGAAACTATCATACCTGAAACGAATAATGCCGACAAACAGAAAAACTGCCGACCCTTTATCTTCTAAGAGGTCGGCAGTTTTCATTTCCAAAATTCATCAAATACCGTGATAGGCAAATGCCGTTTATGGGCTGATTTCAAATAATGTCCTTCAATTTGCTTTCGTGCTTTGTTCGATACTTCTTTTCCTTCAAGATAGTCATCAATTTCATCATATGTTACACCTAATGCTACTTCATCCGGAATAGCGGGTTTATTGCCCTCTAAATCAGCTGTAGGGATTTTATTGTATAAGTGTGGTGGACAGTCTAGTGCTTCTAACAATTGTTTTCCTTGGCGTTTATTCAGACGGTAAATCGGCATAAGATCCGCTGCACCATCACCAAACTTTGTGTAGAAGCCAGTGATTGCTTCAGCTGCGTGATCTGAACCTAGAACGACCGAATGATGGACAGCCGCTACAGAATATTGCACTTTCATACGTTCGCGCGCCTTTTCATTTCCTTTATCAAAGTCAGAGATATAAAGACCCGCCTTGATCAGAGCCCGTTCACTGGCATCGACCGCTTCTTTAATATCTACTGAATAGACGACCGATGGACTAATAAAACGCAATGCATCCTGACAATCGTCTTCGTCAAACTGCACGCCATACGGTAAACGGAGTGCATAAAAGCGGTATTTTTCTTCAGCTAATTCTTCGTTAAGTTCATCAATCGCCATCTGCGCTAGTTTGCCAACTAATGTAGAGTCTTGACCACCAGAAATACCTAATGTGAATCCTTGTAAAAATGTGTTCTTTTTCAAATATGCTTTCATAAAATTAATGGAAGTCCGGATCTCTTGCTGCGGGTCGATTTCCGGCTTCGCACGTAATGCTTGGATAATTTCTTGCTGCAATGTCAACGCTCCCACTTCCTTTTCATCGTTTTGTATAGCTCTCGACCATTTCATGTACTTCTTCAATATTACGTCGCTTATTATCCCAACACTTTTGACTAAGGTCGACAGGATACTCTTCTGGATTCAAAGAACGTTTATATTCTTCCCATAGTAAGGAAAGATTTTGTTGTGCAAATTCACGAATTTTATAAACTGGTGGATTTTTATAAATGGTTATTCCATCGCGAATAACTTGCTCGTGTAAGTTTACCGCTTCAAAATTCGTCACAAACTTCGAAATAAATGTATGCACGGGGTGGAACATTTTGATACGTTCTTCTGTTGTCGGATCTTCGTCATGCATCGTAATGTAGTCACCTTCCGCTTTGCCATTTTCAAGGTCAATGATTCGATAGAGTTTTTTGCGGCCAGGTGTTGTCACTTTTTCTATGTTTGCCGAGATTTTAATCGTATCTTGCATTTCCCCGTCATCGCTTTCTATGGAGACAATTTTATAGACTGCCCCAAGCGCTGGTTGATCATATGCCGTAATCAGTTTGGTTCCAATGCCCCAAATGTCGACTTGGGCTCCTTGGGCTTTCAAGTTTAAAATCGTATACTCATCCAAATCATTAGATACTACGATTTTCGCCTCTGTGAAACCAGCTTCATCTAACATACGGCGAGCTTCTTTTGACAAGAAGGCAATATCTCCGCTGTCCAGTCGTACGCCGATGAAATTAATGCTGTCTCCAAGTTCTTTTGCCACTTTAATGGCTGTCGGAACGCCAATCTTTAACGTATTATACGTATCCACTAAGAATACGCAATCGCGATGACGTTGTGCGTATACTTTGAATGCCGTGTACTCATCTTTATAAGCTTGGACAAATGAATGTGCATGCGTTCCCGAAACAGCTAGTCCGAAACGTTTTCCTGCGCGTACGTTGCTCGTAGATTCCACGCCACCAATAACCGCTGCACGCGCGCCCCAAACTGCGGCATCCATTTCATGCGCACGTCGGCTCCCGAACTCCATCACCACATCATCTTTCACTACTTGCTTGATCCGGCTAGCTTTTGTGCTGATCAACGTTTGGTAGTTAATAATATTTAACAATGCTGTTTCGATCAATTGCGCTTCAATCAAATTCGCCTCAATCCGGATGATGGGTTCATTCGCAAAAACGAGTTCTCCTTCTCTCATGGAGTACACGTCCCCGGTAAAACGGACGCCTTTCAAATAATTGAGGAAGTCATCAGCAAATCCAAGCTCTTCTCGTAAATAAGCTAAATCGCTTTCAGTGAATGAAAACTCTTCAAGATACTTCAGTACATGTTCAAGACCTGCAAATATCGCATACCCGTTACCGAATGGAATTTTTCTGAAATATACTTCGAATACTGCTTTCCGTTCATGAATGCCGTCCGCCCAATACGATTCGGCCATATTGATTTGATATAGGTCTGTGTGTAACGCTAAACTGTCGTCTTTGTATGATGAAGTCATAGTCGTCTCCTTCTCCCGCTGCAATAATATTGTCATTATACACTATTTTCCCTATTTCTCAGCAAAGTAATCATTAACTGGTGAATTGACTTCAGAAATATAAGTTTTTAAAATTAGCAAAGAAAAGACAGAAGTCAGACCCCCTTAAATTCGGAGTTTACCTTCTGTCCCACGTAATTATTTCTAGTGATATTTAGTTCTGTTTTAGCTTCCCAATTTCTCATTGAAAGGAGTCGTCACTTCATTTTTCAGCAATCCTCTATAACCATATATGTTGCTTTGACAGGACCATGTACACCGATGACGAGATTCATTTCAATGTCCGCGGAGTTGCTTGGACCTGTGATGAAGTTAATACAGGATGGGACTTGCTCGCCATTGTTTAGTTTTTCTCGAATCATATCTGATGCCTGGGTAATTCTTGGGACTAGCGTGCTTTTAGGGATTAAGGCAATATAGTGCGTTGGAAGCAAGCTGACTGAACGACCTTTGTCCGCACTACTGAATAGTACAACGGTGCCGGATTCTGCAAGGGTCATGTCGCTGAATGTGATGCCGATATTTGCTTGTTCAGCCAATTCGATGTTCTTTTCTCCAAGTGAAGGATCCCAGCTATTGACTTCAATCTGTTCTGAAGGCCACTTTGTTTCTAACAAGTCCGATAATCCATATTCCCCAAAACGTCCGTCTTTCCATAGAGATAGTGGTCCGCCACCATAAGCTTTTACCACTTCGTCTAGCGCAACTGGCATTGATTCTTTTGTCGTTTCGACGATATCTGTATGAATTTGCTCACATTGCACACGTAATACTCCGAGCAACTCATCTAGTGAAGCGTCTGCTAACACTGTACGCTGTGGCTGATGTTTCCAGATCGGTTTTTCTACTTTCATTTTGGGTTCGCGCCCTAATTGTGTCGCGATCGTCGCTAGAAAAGCATCACGGTTTTGAATTGTTCCTCCCATGCTTATTTGCCCCCTTTCTGATCATAGAACCAGTCACGGAAACGCGTATTTCCGACAGCTGGGAACTCCCGTAAATCGGTCCAGTCCTTCAGCGGACCCGGACCTTTTGATATCCGGTCATTTTTCGTCAAAGGTTTCATCGCGGTAGATGCTACCTTTGAGCCCATAGAATACAACGGATTCGATGCAGCACCAATCCCGAATGCTTTCATTGCCAGTCTTTCGGAAATAGGTGATCGACCTTCTTCTTCCACAATGATGCGTCGATGTGTGTGAAGTAGTTCGTGAAGAGGGATTTTCACCGGACAAGCATCCGTGCACGCTCCGCATAGTGTGGAAGCAAAAGGCAGCTCTTTAAAATCGTCGTAACCGCCAAGCAACGGTGATAGCACAGCACCTATTGGACCCGAATAGATTGAGCCGTAGGAGTGCCCACCGATATGACGATAAACAGGACATACGTTGACGCAAGCAGCACATCGGATACATTGCAACACGGATTGAAATTCTGTCCCTAAAATTTCGGATCGCCCATTATCGACGATAACTAAATGGAATTCTTCTGGACCATCCACATCCCCTTCATCTCTAGGGCCAGTTAACGCTGTGACATAACTCGTCAACTTTTGTCCCACTGCACTTCGTGTCAATAAGCTGACCAATACTTCGAATTCTTCAAAAGAAGGTACTACTCGTTCCATGCCCATTACCGTGATTTGAGTTTTCGGCAATGCGGATACAAGTCGTGCATTCCCTTCATTCGTCACAAGACTAATGGAGCCGGTTTCAGCAATCGCAAAGTTGCAGCCTGTAATACCTATGTCTGCATCCAAGAATTCCTGGCGTAGCTTTTCGCGTGCATGCAAAGCCAGTTCTTCCGGTTTAGAAGTCTTATGATAATCCAACTTTTTCTCAAAAACTTCGCGTATCTGTTCCCTATTTTTATGAAGGGCAGGTGCTACGATATGAGACGGCGGATCATGATCATCCACTTGAAGGATATACTCTCCTAGGTCTGTCTCTATGACTTCACATCCGGCTTCTTCCAGTACAGCATTCAGATTAATTTCTTCCGTTACCATCGATTTAGACTTCACAACTTTTTTACCATCTTTTTTCTTAATGACATCCCGGACATAATCACTCGCTTCTTCAGCAGTCTTCGCAAAAAATACGTGACCGCCACGTTCTGCTACATTTTCACTTAGCTGATGTAAATAGAAGTCCAGGTTTTCAAGGACATGCTGACGAATTTCTTCTCCGTGTGAACGCCATTCTTCCCAACTACCCAGCTCCTCTGCAGCGTCTAGTCGTCTACCATGCAAACGCTCCTGAGCACTGGCCACTGCTTGTCTCATAAAATCGTCTGAAATATTTTCCTTTGTTCGATCGGTAAAGTTTTTCTTGCTGAATTTCATAGCCATTACTATCACCTCACTTTTATTTACTCATTACTATTTAACACTTGCGCGATGTGCATGACACGGATTGGTTTACCCACTCGTTCTGCACGTCCTCCAATATTCATCAGACAACCACAGTCCGCCCCGATTAAATAATCTGCTTCAGTCACTATGGCACTATTGACCTTCTCATCTACCATCTGTTCAGAGATATCCCCCATCTTTACGGAGAATGTACCGCCAAAGCCGCAGCAATTATGAGCATTGGGTAAAGGGATCATTTCGAGTCCTTCCACTTGATTCAATAACTTTTTCGGTTCTTCGCTAGCGCCTAGTAATCTCGTCATATGACAAGACGGATGATACGTCGCTTTTCCTGTCAATTTCGCTCCTACATTTTCTACTTGCAGCACATTCACGAGAAATTGTGTGAACTCATACGTTTTATCAGCCAACTCTTGAGCCCTCGGTAACCAATTCAGATCATCTTTGAATACGTCAGGATATAGTTTAAACATCGTGGCACAAGATCCGGATGGAGTAACTACATACTCTGCATTTTCAAATGTCTTAATCATATTTTTCATCGCTGATTTTGAATTTTCTACATAGCCACTGTTATAAGCAGGTTGTCCGCAACATACTTGTCCTTTTGGAAACGACAATTCACAGCCTTGTCTTTCGAGCACTTCTACCATATCTTTACCAGCGTCTGCATAGAACATGTCCACTAGGCATGTGATAAACAAGCTAACTTTCATAGTCATTCACCTCTTCAAGATAGATTTCATAAGGTCAACAGGTCATCAGATGACTTTAAGTTATTTCCTAGCATACTATAAAGCTTATTGATTTAACAGATATTTATGACAAATAATTTAAAAATCACCCGTAACAAGACGGGTGATTTCATATTTTGATTGACTTCAAATAATTAGACAATACATTTTCTACGTTGACCAAATGTCCTTGCATATGAATTGCTGCGAGATCCGGCTGCTGTTTTTTAATCGCTAGAAAAATCGCTTCATGCTCTTCATATAATCGATCAACAGTCGCTGTTTCCGTATACAAGCAGATTCTCCGAGTTTCCCTCATGGATTCTCCTATGAGGCTTGCCACGTGGTTCATTAGTGTAACGAGCAACGTGTTGCCCGTAGCTTCTGCAATCGCAAAGTGGAAGTCAAGATCCGCTTTTTCTCCAAGAAGAATATCACCTGCATGTTCTTTCATACTGCGCAAAGCCTTTTCCATTTTCGCCAAGTCTTCATCTGATCGATTTAGCGCCGCGTTGGTAACTGCTCCTACCTCTAGTATCTTCCGCACGCCTAGTAAATGATCGACGTCTTGCTGATTCATCAAAATAGCGCTTTGCAATGGAAATGCCAAGTCTTCAGATGAAAATTCATTGACGTACGTCCCTTCACCTTGCCGCATTTCAATGAGCCCCAATGCACGCAATGATGTCAATGCTTCCCGAATGGCTGATCTTCCGACACTGAAGCTTTCTGCCAATTGCTGGACGGAATCCAGTTTATCTCCCGGCTTAAGCTCGCCGCTCCGAATCATTTCCAGTAAAGCATCTGCTACTTCCTCATATATTTTCTTAGGCTTGATTTGCTTATAGTTCATGATCTTTCACTCCTGTCTGCTGTATTCATTATAATCCAAAAATACACCCTGTGCTAAATTCGAATAAGTTATTCACTATCAGAAAACACAAAATTCTTCTTGTCTTTTAATTTGCCAGTCTATATAATCAGAAAAAGAACTCATTAGGTCATCAGATGACCTAATGAGTAGTAGTTAAATGAAAACGTTTCCAAAAAAATGACACTGGAGGTTATTTATTTGAATTTACTTGTACTGTCTCTTATTGCTTTACTGCCCATTATTACTATTTTCGTATTTTTGGTCTTATTGAATTGGCCCGCAAGTAGGGCTATGCCTATTGCACTCGTCGTTACTGCTTTGATAGCTATATTCATTTGGGGAACGAAGACAAATATCGTGGCAGGTGCTGCGTTCAATGGATTAATTACCGCTTTAGAGGTTATATTCATTGTCTTTGGCGCCGTACTCTTGCTCAATACAATAAAAGAAAGCGGAGCAATCCACACAATTCGTAGCGGTTTCACTTCCATTTCACCAGACCGTCGTATCCAAGCGATTATTATCGCCTTTTTATTTGGTTCCTTCATCGAAGGTGCATCAGGATTTGGGACACCAGCTGCAGTTGCGGCACCCCTGTTAGTCGCAGTCGGTTTTCCTGCACTTGCTGCTGTTATGGTGTCATTAGTAATTCAAAGTACAGCCGTATCGTTTGGAGCGATCGGAACCCCTATTCAGATTGGTGTCAGTACAGGCCTTTCTGATCAGCCCGCTGTGATGGCAGCACTTGAAAAAGTAGGCATGAGTTTTCCCGAGTTTCTACTGCAAATTACTACGAATACTGTACTAATTCACGGCGTAATTGGTTCTTTGATTCCGTTATTTCTGGCTGCCCTGCTGACACGCTTCTTCAGCCCTGCCAAGTCCTTCCGTGAAGGATTGAAAGTGTGGAAGTTTGCGTTGTTTGCAGGTCTAGCATTCACTATTCCTTACTTCATTATCGGAATTACATTAGGTCCAGAATTCCCTTCCTTGCTGGGTGCACTCATTTCATTAATCATTGTGATCCCCGCTGCTAGAAAAGGTTTATTCATGCCGAAAGTAGAAGATACTTTCGATTTCCCACCGCGCACACAGTGGGAGGAAGATTGGTTCGGCAAGCTGAATCACGAAGTGCCCAAACCGCTGGATGAAAGCCGTAGAATTTCGATGTTGAAGGCATGGATGCCATATTTAGTGCTAGCAAGTTTGCTTGTACTTTCAAGAACGCTTGAACCCTTCACTGCTTTACTTAAACATTCCGCTGTCACACTCAAATTTGAGAATATATTCGGTTCGGCTATCACAACGGCAACTACACCATTATTCCTGCCCGGTTTCTTCTTTATTGTTGCTTCATTGTTCGGTTATTTATTGTATCGTATGAAACCTTCTGAGTACGTACTTGCTTGGAAGAATTCATTCCACACAGCTGTTACTGCAGGAGTTGCATTAATATTTGCTGTACCAATGATTAAAATATTTTTGAATACTTCATTGGCAGCCGGAAAAGTGGCTGCAGATAGCGCATCTTTGGTCGGTGAAAACATGCCGCTAATTTTAGCTGAAAGCGTTTCCGTCGTAAGCGGAGAGTTTTGGCCAATTGTTGCACCAATTGTCGGTGCGCTCGGCGCATTCATTGCCGGCAGTAACACCTTTAGCAACATGATGTTTTCACTGTTCCAATTTGGCGCAGCAGGCAATATCGGTCTTGATACTGCTCAAGCAGGCATTGTTGTAGCGATGCAGGCAGTCGGCGGCGCTGCCGGAAACATGATTTGTGTGCATAACGTCGTGGCTGCTTCGGCTACAGTTGGTCTGATAGGCAAGGAAGGGCTACTCATACGACGCGTCCTCTTCCCTCTAAGTTATTATCTGCTGACTGCAGGTTTCTTGGGAATGGCAATTATTCATGGAATTTTCAATATCTGGCTACTCATTGCAATCATCATTGTTGTTGGTTTTATAATGAAGATGTCCACAGATAAACGTAAGTTGTCTGCAAATATCTTGCGACAGCCATCATAAATAGCAACAATAAAAAAGAGCCTTATGGCTCTTTTTTCATACTGTTATTCATTTATCTTCGTGTGAGTACTTTCAAGCAAAATCAGCTTCGCTTTTTGGTTTCTCCCGTCACGATAGCCTGACAAACTGCCATCTTTCGCAATAACACGGTGACAAGGCACCACAACCATCACAGGATTCTTACCTATTGCAGATGCTACAGCACGAACAGATGACAATTTCCCAATCTGTACCGCAACTTCTGAATATGTCATAGTTTCACCATACGGTATTCGTTGTAGTGCTTCCCATACTTGCAGTTGAAACGATGTTCCTTTTAAATCAAGTGGAATCGCTGAAAAATCTTTCGTTGTACCCGATAAGTACTCCTTCATCTTGCTTATATAGACTCCGAGCTCTGTTTCATCTTCTATTAAGTCAACTGTATCAAACCGGTACGACCAGTCCTTCATACGTTCTACACTATCTTCAGCTAGTCCGGCATAGCACAGTCCCTGTTTTGTAGCGGCTATTGTTACAGTCCATTCATTAAAATCAAAATTTGTCCAATAAATCAGTTACGCCACTCCCCTTTCATCCGAACAACTTCAAGCCTACAGCACCGAAAATGATGAGCGATAAAAAGAAGAGACGTTTGATGCTAGCAGATTCTTTGAATATCAAAATCCCCATTAATACGGCTCCTGCCGCTCCTAACCCTGTCCATACCGCATACGCTGTACTCATCTGTATTTCGCGCATAGCAAGAGACAGGAAAACAAAACCAAAACCAAAAATCCCCACAATGAGTAACAGTCTTTTAATTGAACGCTTCTGTAAATAATAATTAATACTCACCACACCGAAAATCTCACCGAGACTGGCAATCATTAAGTATACCCAAGCCACTGTCAGCCACCTCCTTCTGCATCGGCTTTTTCATCTGTTGTCAGCTTAATGCCGACTACCCCAATGACGATGAATCCGATGAAGGTCAGCGTAACCCACGTAAAACCTGCTTGAAAGAAGAATATATCCACTAAAAGGATTGCAGCGGCACCAGATCCGGTAAAAACAGCGTATACCGTGCCGGAAGGTAATCTTTCACATGCTTTTATAATGAAATAAAAACTCAATACAATCGCCATAACCGTTCCGGTCCATTGCATTACAGTTTCAGAATAACGAAGACCGACTACCCAGAAGATCTCTATAACAGCCGCCAATGCGACATAGCCCCAAGCCAAAATGAAAATCTCCTTTCCATTATGAATAGTATCTATCAGTATAACAAATCTTTTACTGAAACAAAAAAATCAATAACTGATGTTAAAAGGAAACTTGCATCTAGTATATCTGCATGATAGAATAAATTCGTCAACAGTTTTTCCTATATTATGAATATTCTTATCGAGAGAGACGGAGGGATAGGCCCAGCGATGTCTCAGCAACCAGCCACAGGCACGGTGCTAATTCCAAGGGTGACAACCACCTTGAAGATGAGAATACTGTATACACTTGTATGTTCGAGGGCCTATTCGAAAAGAAGAGGTTCTTTTTTATTTTGCCGGGGGGGATGAATATTCATGACAAACAACGGATTAGAAACTAGATTAGTACAACTTGGAAACCACAGTGATGAGAAAACCGGAGCAGTCAATACACCGATATACTTGTCTACAGCGTACCACCATGAAGGTCTAGGCAAGTCCACGGGATATGATTACACACGAACAAAAAACCCTACGCGTTCTATCCTAGAGGATGGAATTGCAAACCTAGAATCAGGTGACCAAGGATTTGCATGTAGTTCTGGAATGGCAGCCATTCAACTTATTTTATCTTTATTTAAAACAGGTTCGGAACTATTGGCGCCTGAAGACTTATATGGCGGTACCTATCGCCTGTTTAATCAATATGAAGAGACGTATAATATTAAGACGCGTTACTTATCGTTCGATGATGTTTCAGAAGTCGAGCAAGCGATTACTGATCGTACAAAAGCGATCTTCTTGGAAACGCCTACAAATCCATTAATGCAAAACATAGCCATCAGTACGTATGCGGAATTGGCTAAAAAACATGATTTATTGCTAATTGTCGACAATACGTTTTTAACACCTTATTTCCAGCGGCCAATTGAGGAAGGCGCAGATATTGTCATTCATAGCGCAACGAAATATATCGGTGGACATAATGATGTGCTTGCAGGTCTAGTCGTGGCAAAAGGTGAGGATTTATGCGAACGTCTATTTACCAATCATAATGCGATTGGAGCTACATTGTCTCCTCTTGATTCATGGCTTGTCGTACGCGGTCTAAAAACTTTGCATTTACGCATGAAACAGCATGATGCAAATGCGAAAATGATGGTCTCTTATTTAGAACAAGAACCTCTTATTGCCGACGTGCTCTACGCTGGAATCGGTGGTATGTTATCATTCCGAGTACAAAATAGTGAGTGGGTCGGGCCATTCCTTGAAAATATGAACTTAATTTCATTCGCCGAGAGTTTGGGCGGTGTGGAAAGCTTCATTACGTATCCGACTACACAGACGCATATGGATATCCCATTAGAAGAACGTAATCGTCGTGGAGTAGACGATCGTTTGCTCCGTTTCTCAGTGGGAGTAGAAGATGTAGAAGATTTGATTGCGGATGTAAAACAAGCCCTTTATGCTGCAAAAGAGATAGTAGAAGGAGTAAAAGTTCAATAATAGTAAACAATACAACTCGAACAGTCAATTTAACTATGACAGTTCGAGTTATTTTAATTCATTTATAGCAAGACACGACCGATTGAATCTATACAAAAAAGCATCCAATTATATTGGATGCTTTTCTTTATTAATGAGCTTGATGCCATTTTTTCTTTTCACTCGCATAGACGACCGCTGCCGGTGCTGCGATAAACGTAAGCGCCGCCATTCCGGCGAACATACCCGCCAGTTCTTTACTTCCAAAGGAAAATCCAGTTGCTGCACCTAATACAATTCCTGCTAATACCGCCAACGCAACAATCTTATACATGTTAGACCCCCGACCTTTCATTTGTAAGACGCGATCGTCTCTCTGATTTATTCGTTGCTTTTATCATACTCTCATTGAGAACCTTTTTCAAGTACAATTGAGAATCTTTTTCAATGTTTGTTAACATGTACTATTATCGTATGTTGTAAGCAGTAGTTTAATGTGCAAGAAACAAAAAAACGTCAAGGCTTTTACACCTTGACGTTCAAATTTTTTATTCTTCTAGTAGTTTTAATGATTCACGATTAAAGGCTGGAATATCATCAGGTGTACGGCTTGTTACAAGTTGATTCTGACAGACTACGACTTCTTTGTCAGCGTATTTTGCACCCGCATACTCCATGTCTACGCGAATGGACGTATATCCCGTTGCATCGCGTCCTTCAAGTGTTTTTGCTGTTATGAGCAATTGTGGACCATGACAAATTGCAAATACAGGTTTTTTTGCATCCATAAATTCTTTGACAAACTTTACGAAACGATCATCTGCACGTAAAATATCCGGTGAAAATCCACCTGGAATAAACAATGCGTCATAATCTGACGATTTGACGTCAGCAATTGCTCTATCAATTTTCACTTTAGTATTTTCTTTCATACCCGTTACTTCTGATCCTGCTTCCGCACCGATCACTTCTACTTTATGTCCAGCTTCTTTATAAGCAGCAGCTGGTTTCAAGTATTCCGAGTCCTCGAACATATCTCCAAGTACTGTTGCAATTTTAGCCATAATGCTTACCACTCCTTATATGATGTTCTATAAATACTATTCCACATTATAAAGAGACTAAACATTATCACCCGTGATCTAGTTCCCCTTCAGCCGCCAAGTGAGTTATCATATTACTAGTTAATAAATATCTTTGTAGCTGAGTAGAGTCCTCCCCTACTCGTATAATTATGTCTACATGGGGGCACATATATAGTACAGAGCTGTATGTAGGGATGACTTCTTAAAAACGAATGAACAGGTTTTTTAACCGTAAATACTAAATAAAGGGGATGAATGTTGTTGGGGGTACACCAATACTTTAAAAGCTTATCTGATTTAGAACAAATTATTCGTTGTCCTGGAAAGTTCAAATTTCAAGAGCATTCTGTCGCTAGCCATTCATTTAAAGTGACAAAAATTGCCCAGTTTCTTGGGACTGTCGAAGAGGAATCTGGACAGAATGTGGATTGGAAAAGCCTATATGAAAAAGCATTAAACCATGATTACGCAGAACTATTCACAGGGGATATTAAGACACCTGTAAAATACGCTTCGAAAGAATTGAAGAAGCTATTCGGTGAAGTGGAAGAGGAAATGACAAGAAAGTTTATTGAAAAAGAATTTCCTACTGAATTTCAAGCTATATATTTGGAACGATTGAAAGAAGGTAAGGATAAAACATTGGAGGGACGTATCTTATCCGTTGCTGATAAAATTGATTTGCTGTACGAATCATTTGGTGAGATCCAAAAGGATAATCCAGAGCCATTGTTTATAGAAATTTACGAAGAAGCATTAAGGACAATACTGATGTTTCAAGACATGAACTGTGTAGAATACTTTTTAAAACATATACTTACAGATATGCTCAGTGAACGATTTACTGAACATAATGAGTTAACTGACATTACAATGCGAATAATAGAGGAACAGGAAGAGTAAAAGATATTTACAACCGAAGAAGTTAGAATTAGAGCATTTAAACTGAGTACATCGCTTCTACATCAATCAATAAATTAAGCGTTTCAGTTCAGAAGAACTTAGTTTTTTTCTCCTCCTGGCCATGGGGAATGAAAATCTTATGTTCTGCCCTATTAGTCTGAATGAGCATTTCTATGACACTTTTAATCAAAAATGCTCATTCTTTGATCGGGGCCTCCAGATTGCCCCCGCTTATTGCGGATGATAATGCGTGACCTTAAAAGCGAGTGTTACCACATGTAAGACATACTTGAGATAGGCGTAATATATTTCGCACTCACTCCCTTTTTCAACACAACCAGCAAGAACTTTAGTGCCGCCACTTTTATAATAGCAACGCAAAGTCGTTTCTCTAAAAGAATATCCCTATAATAACTAATATGGCGATAATAATACCACCGACTTGCCCGATTACTGCAGATGAAATGATAGGTTTCTTTTGAAATATATCAATGAGCTCAATATCCTCACGAAGTTGTTTTACCTCTTTACGAAGTTCATCCACTTCCTGATTCAACGTACTGATTTCCTCTGTCTGTCTTGTAACTAGCTGTTGCTTTTCTGAGTTGTTTTCATGCTGTTCCATACATGATCACTCCTTGTCTTTTCATTTCTATACGTTGTATCATACGTTTTAGTTTCAAAAAACAGAAGAACTTTCCATTGCTTTTCCGCTATTTCGGGTGTAAGATAAATCTACAAGCTGTATTGTTCGTATGACATTAAGTTTTAACCTTTAAGCTGTAAAAGGGAGTTTATTACGAAACGGAAATGGCATGCTGGATTCCTTTTTAGCAATCCAGACGTACAGGAACGTTTTCCGCAAACACCCACTTTGAGGAGTGGTGGTTTAAAACTTTCTATGACTAAGTACGGCAAACACGGCTTACATAAACAAATGCAAACTCTTCTATCTTGGATGGAAGGGTTTTTTTTATGCAAAATGACTTGAAAAGCAAAGGCCAACTTTTTTCAACTACTATCTTCTTAAGAAAGTATTTCGCTATCAGACGACAATTTTCTTTTACATATGCGTTAACAAAATGATCACATGCCTTTACACATTTCTTTACTACATCTAGTGCATTGGCGTATTTTTAATATCAAGCTACTAGCACTGCTTCCTTATTCATTGAAAGCATTTTCCTTTCTACGTTATACTATAAACTAATTATAAAAAGAAAAAGATGAGGTGTTTAAATTGAAATTATTTAAATGGACAGGGCCACTGGAGGAATCAGGTAACTTACCAGAAGAAGCACGTGCTTCACTAATGAATAATGATGAAGAAGTGCTTGTACTGCAAGAACAGGAAACAACTCTAGACAATGCAATCGAATACGATGTTTTGGATCAAAGCGGAGATCTTCCATCTGGGCGTTTCGCTGTATTAAACAATATTCCAGTAACTGAAGAAGGAAGAGAGATTTTTGAACAACGCTTTAATAATCGCGCACGTCTAATAGAGGCAGAACCAGGATTCGTAGCGATACGCGTATTGCGACCCGTACACTCTGGCACATATGTGATTTTGACTATGTGGGAAGACGAAGAATCCTTCAAAAATTGGCAAGAATCACAGGCTTACGGAAAAGCGCATGCGAAACGCGGCACGGAAGATGGTGTCGATCAACGTCCTAATATCTTCTCGGGACCTTCATTTGTTACGACTTATA
Source organism: Sporosarcina sp. P7 (assembly GCF_002743425.1). NCBI lineage: Bacteria > Bacillati > Bacillota > Bacilli > Caryophanales > Caryophanaceae > Sporosarcina > Sporosarcina sp. P7. The sequence continues at coordinate 22,743 of NZ_PDZF01000006.1, forward strand.
AAAAATAAGTATAAATAAGCGATATTTGCAAAGACTACTCTTGAAGTGAAAATAATGATGAGGAGAGTGTTTTTGTGGGTATTTTAGATGGTAATCCAAAAGATCAACCTATGCATTACGGTGAAATCACTGCTATCTGGGCGTTTATGGGTGCAAATAACGGTCTGATCAGTGGCTATGAGGCTTTCGTCAATCACGCAGAAGATGAGGATCTTATTCGTCTACTTGAAGAAGCAATTAAGATGATGAAGGCTGAAAATAAAGAGTTCGGTAAAGTACTGAAAGCAAATGGCATCACACCACCACCTGCACTTCCGGAAAGACCGAAAGCAAATGCTGAAGATATTCCTGCAGGCGCACGCTTTATGGACCCTGAAATCAGCGGCGCTATTTCTATTAATGTTGGACAAGGACTCGTTTCTTGTAGTATGGCTATGGGTCAATGTCTACGTGAAGACGTTGCAGCCATGTTTGCAAAGTGTCACATGGAGAAAGTTGCATTTGGTGCCAAGTTGCTGAGCTTGAATAAATCAAAAGGTTGGATTATCCCTCCGCCATTGCATTTAAACTGATTATCACATAACTTCACCGAGCGTGTATATGCTCGATGAAGTTTTTTCTTATTATGAATAGGTTCTGTGGTTGTGCTCATTCTAACTATGGGAGAAATCATATCATCATAAGGAAGGATGAGTATACACATGAAGAATCGTAAGCCTAAGAAGAAAACAACAAGAACAACCTGTATAGTATCAGCGACTCCAGCGGCTAGATAGTACGGAGTTTGGTGAGGAGTTTACCTTCGATCAGAAATGCAGGCAACCCGCTAACCTAGAAAACCAAGAGAGACGTAATCATAAAAGGTAAAAAGACCTTCATAAAACCTAGTAGAACAACGTCATCCCATACTGTAATGACGTTGTTCTACTAATTATTCTATTGTTCCTGTTCCTTGTAGTTTGACTTCCACAGTAACTTTAAATTCTATATCGGGGTATGCTTTTTGCCACGCAGTAAATAGATCTTCTGTATACAACCGTGTAGTACGGTAATGTAAACCAAAGCCAAATGGGTCTAGATTCTCCTCTTGCATTTTAATTAGAAAGTGCAGGATTTTTTGTTTCACTTCTTTTGAGGCCAATCGATTATACTCATCCAACTTGGCAATAGATAAATCTTTATTGGATTCACCTATAATTCCTTTCATCACAATATGCATATCTATCGCACGTGGCGCTCCGCTTCCTTCCCTCGGTACAAATTGATAGGTCATTTTACTTTGGCTAATGTTCAATAATAACTCGAGGCTTCCTTTTTTGACTAGATAGGTAAGTCCTGTTGAATTTTTCAATAATGAATTGAAGTATTTCGTTTCAATAGTTGACAAAACAGTGGGATCTTCTCTCCCATCAACTACTACAGAATGATTTACTATTAATTCATCACCTTTTTCATTCGTCTCAATTAATGGTAGAACAGGATTAATACCATCTGCGAGTATATCTCTTCGCAATTGAAACAAAAAAGTCGTCACGACATACGGACTATCATTCGCTGTTGCTCCAAAAAAGTTGATTAAAGCAACTGATGCTGGCGCTTCAGTTTTGGGCTCGACTTTTAGAATAGTTTCGGCAGAAGGTCTGGCCCCTGCAACATATGAGATTAATTGGATATCACCGCGTCGAATAAAATAATCCATAAAAGTTTGCATATCATTTCTCAGAAGTTTTTCATGAACAATAATTGTTTTCATATGACCAAGTTCTAACACCTTGTCTATATGTGTCTCCAGCATACGAATCGCTTCGCCTATTGAATGTCCTTCACGTGAAAGGTACGCAAAACTCGGCTTAGCGGAATCTTTAATAGCGCCAAAGGGCAAAGCCACCTTCACTGTTACTTTATATCCATTTTCTACATTTTCCGCAGGATCAATCCCAATCGCAGACACAAAAAGGCGTTTATCTATATCTTTAAAAGCACAGCCATATTGTATTAACATACCACTGATGCATAAAACCATCAGAAACCATTTACTTAATGAGAGGAATTTCAAATCTTCGCCCTCCTATTCACTACAAGCATAAGAACCATCAGACCAATTAATATAATGGGTATCGAATTAAAGTAATACTTACTATAGAGAAATAGATCGTATTCGGTTACTTTTAATGTTGTATAGATTGCAATGGACCAGAATACTACAACCACTATTCCAAGGCTGATTTTTTCACGCAACTTTATTTTCAATTGTTCTATACCAAACGCACTCTGAAATAATTTACAAGCGACATGCCAATGAATTGTAATATTTAAAAAGGCAATCGCTAACAATAGTAGCAAAAAGATAAATATTACGCGCTCAATTACCCCGAACTTCATTCGAATAGAGTCACTAGTCAGAATCCATGGGTACAGGATACTTTCCACTTGATCAAATCCTAAAACGCCAATTGGTATAAAGTAAGTAGTGAAAATCGCAAATGCTCCCAAAATAAATATTATTAGTGCTTGTTTAATACCGAAAGTCATTTTTTTCTTTAGGAGCGAGTTGAAAATTATGATATCAAAAGCTCCAACGAATAAATACGTCACCGTAGAAAACACTGTATAATCGGGTGGGTTATCGATAAAAGTCATCGCAATCGCCACATGATTCCAACTGACCTGTTCAGAAAAATAGAGTTTGACTACGTAATATGCAGCAACAGGAAACGACAAAACAAACACCAATTCAAGTGTAAATAATATATTTCGACTTTGCATGATTACTCCAAAAGTAATCACCGGTATGAACATCGCAATTATTAAATAAACAGACATTTCAGGTGTTATAAATCGTAAAAGAATATCTATATATGTAATCAGTGTCTGCATACCTGAAACATACCAAACAATTCCCAGGATAAATAATGTAGGAATTGCTATCCACTTCGATAAATATAGCGATAAAATGTGTGGTAAACTCTTCCCTGGAAATGCTTTAAAGAAAGTGATTAATACCCAGTTGATAAATACCCCAAAAAACAGTGCGATGATCATCGTGACAATCGCCCCTTCTTCACTTTTTCCGAATAAGATTCTCGGACTGGAAGCAATAAGATTGGCAATCATGTTGGATATGAGTAAAAAATAGACAAACCTGCTCATGAATCATCCGCCTCTAATTCTTCTCGTCTATTCTTCCAAAACATTCGTAAATACGGTTCTCCGAAACTGTCTTTGTTTACCAAATACAACAACAGTCCAAGCATTCCAAGCATCATACCTGCAATACCAAACAACGTCGTATATACCAATAGTAAAAAACGGCAGACTCGAACAGCATAATTCATTTCACTGATTGGGATAACAAATGTGGAAATCGCTACAAGTGAGACGACGATGACCATGATGTTCGAAGTCAATGCAGCTTCTACTGCCGCGGTTCCAAGAATTAATCCTCCAACTGTTGTAGCCGTAGCGCTTATGCTATTGGGCAACCGCATACTAGCTTCTGTCAGTAGTTCGATAAATATCAACATGAAAAACACTTCAATAAATGATGGGTACGGAACACCAATCCTGCTCGCTGCCACTGTTAGCGCAAGTTCAGATCTGAGGACTTCCGGTGTATACGATGTGACGCCAACATATATAGCTGGCAGCATAATACATGTAAACAATCCCGCATATCGAAGAAATCGTATAAGCGTTACTACCCAAAAGGAATAATATGCATCTTCCATCGATAGCATAAAATCAAAGAATGTTGTAGGAGCAATAATTGCGTGAGGGCTTCCATCTACTAAGATAATGACTTTTCCACCCGCCACATTATGAAGAATCCGATCCGGTCGCTCAGTCAGAAGACTCGTTGGAAACAAGCTGTATTTTTTATTGTTTAAGTAATATTGTAAGTCTCCACTTGCTTGAACCAGCTCTACATCCAATGTGAGAATGCAAGCTCTTATTTTCTTCAGTAGGTGAGGTTTTACTTTTTCTCCATCGTAAATTAATGCAATATCGCGGTTTGATACATCTTCCAATTGGATTGGTTCAATTATCAAGGACGGCTTGTGATAACGTTGCCGCATTAGATTAATATTCGTCTCTATACTCTCACTAAGTCCGAGTTGAGGACCGTGAATTGTAGGTTCCATAATGGCTTCTTGCACTGCATTGGCAGCTACCACTTTTAACTCAAGTAACGTTATTTGCTTGTCAATCATGACAAAAACATTACCCTTCGTAATTTCTATAAGAACCTCTTCATCTCCAGTTGGCATCTTGGTTTCATAAGGTAATGAAAAAATATACTCCGCAAAGTTCTGATCTGCTGACATCTCATAGAAAGGTTTTACGACAATTTCTTGTAGTTGCATAATATCCACTACACTTTTCAAATATAGCAAATGCACGATTCGATCTTTACTTTTTAAGGTTTTTTTCACTATATCCGAAGTGGGTTCCAATCGTTTAGCCAAACGTGTAAAGTATGCAGGTGGTTCTGTATGACTGGTTGTTTCATCCATACTCATCACTTCTTTCTCATCGAACAAGTTAGTTGTTAGTTTGTCCAATGAATGGAAGTTTAATCATAAGAGAGGAGGAATACTCCTCCACAATTAAATTTTCAAATAGTGTTTTATTAGATGCCAAATGGGTTATGGTATACAGAGGACTACATTTTTTGAAGCTATGAAAGGAGGATTCCCTATGAACTTAGCAGCAATTGGAGTACCTGGCTTAATCATTATTTTAGTAATTATATTAATTTTGTTTGGCCCCCGAAAATTACCTGAAATTGGTTCGGCAGTAGGAAAAACATTATCTGAATTCAAAAAATCGGCAAAAGACATCATGGATGACGATGATGAGCCTAAGAAGATAGAAGTGCAACAAGTTGATGCTAAAGATCAAGTGAAGTAATATTCTATACGTGAAAAAGCCAACCACTAATGTGATTGGCTTTTTCATGTATGATTCTATGCAGATTAAGGTACAATCAGATACAGCATGAAAGACAGTATTTGCTGATTTATCCTATTCACTTCATTTCGGTACGTGCTTGCTTAATACTGGAAGAGTTTGTATTAGTAAAAGTTTCATTAAGCATCTCACTGTACCTCCAACATCTTCAATTAGAGTTGCCATCAAGCCATACGGGTTATCGAGAGTCACGGCGAATGTTGATATGTACAGAATCTACTAACTCCCAAAATTGGGATGTTGCTTTGGAAACTTGTTCATTCTTTGTCTTAATCATGACTGGTTCAACACGAAAATCAAATTGCTTTAATTCATAAATCTTCAATTGGTCCATTGGTACCGCATATGCTACACGTGGAATAATAGAAAATCCTAAACCTTTACTAACCATTGCGATAACAGTTGTCAGATCTTTGCTTTCCATTACAATATTAGGAGTAGTATGCGCTTCTTCAAAAGCTTTTAGGATCTTTTCATAGTAAGAGTGTCCTTCCATGGCAGCAAGCATAATAAAAGGATGCTTGGCGAGATCTTGAAATGTAACGTCCTCGGATGAAAAAACATTTCCCCAGCTGCGCGGACTTACCACCACGTATTCCTGTTGTTTTAACTCTAATACATCACAATGTGCACTATTTTCTAGTCGTAATAACAAAGCCACTTCAATTTCTTTATGATCCAGCTTCTTTAACAATTCCTCGGAACTTCCTTTTTCAATGCTGATTTTGATATCCGGAAACTGTTTACGATATATACTGATGTAGTCGACAAGCAAATTCAAGCAGGCAGACGAAACTCCAATACGTAATGTGCCTGCACTGCCACTTTCAATTTCCTCAATTTCTTTCTTAACATCTTCCATGCTACGCAATAACCTTTTTGCATATTGGTACAGGATGTGCCCTGTTTCTGTCAGCTCCCATTTTTGTCGATAGCGGTGAATCAATGTTGTGCCAAGCTCCGTCTCCAGCCTTTTTAATTGTTGACTGAGTGGCGGTTGAGCAATGTGTAGTATGAGCGCTGCTTTCGAAATACTTTCTTGGTCTACAATCTCCTTAAAATAATGCAACTGTTTAATATCCATGATTCCCACTCCGTTATAAACTATTTAATATGTCGTCTTTCATTATTATATATTATTTATATCTCCCTTTGCGTGATAAAATTAGTTGAATCACATATCGAAAGCAGAGGTTTTCATCCAGATGAATAATATTTCCAAACGACTTACCCTATATGTAATAGGTTTATTTTTATTATCTCTGGGCGTTAGTTTCTCTATCCAGGCTAACCTTGGAGTTTCTCCTGTTTCATCACTAGCTTACGCGATCTCCCTTACGTCGGGGTTGACAATCGGGATCACGACAATACTTGCAAACATCTTATTCATTTTGGCACAGATTCTATTGAATAAAAAACATATCGGATTACGTGAATTTGTTGTTCAGTTAATTATTGTATTTCTATTTGGTCTGTTCATGGATGTTACATTAGCCATTGTGCAGATACTTCCTACACCTGACACATTAGTAGGTAAATATCTATTCCTTTTCATAAGTTTATATATTATATCTGCTGGATTGTTAGCCTATTTTTCAGCAGGATTGCCTTTAATGCCTTATGATGCACTAACCTATGTTGTAAGTGAACGTTTTAATATGAAATTTGGCAAAGCGAAAATATCCAGTGATTTACTAAACGTTGCACTTGCGGGTATCATTTGCTTAGTATTTCTTCAATCGCTAGGAGCCATTGGGATTGGAACCATTCTAGCCGCATACTTTATCGGGAAAATCCTTGGCAAGATGATGCCGCGATTCCAGCCATTACTTCAGAGCTGGGTGTGTAAAAGTAAAGAGGATATAACGATAGAAGAAAAAGAAGGAGTTGAACCTATTCAACAACAATTTCCATAAACAAGAGGAGATGTTAAAAGTCGTAATGAATACGGCTTTAACATCTCCTTTTCCTATCATTGAATGCTATTATCTATACTTACTGTTAGCCCAATCATTCTCCATGACAGATTTAGTTCTTAAACACCAATTTAAACGTTTCACAAATTACTGGAATTTCATGATGGAAATCTTGATTAACTTCTTTTAATTCATTCGTGAAAAACTTTTCATGAACTTCTTGCCAATAACGCAATGAACGATGCCCTTCACCTTCCAAATATGCATGTTGTTCCGTCACTTCATTGAAAGGCACTACTTTTACTGCTATATTTTCTACGACTGCGACCGCTATTCCATTGCCATCCAGAATAATATTGTGAAGACCTACCATTGGTAACGGTTCATTTTCTAATTCATAAAGCGTGTAGTTAGAAGAAGTCGCCGTTTTAGTTCCCTCTACTACCAATGAAGCAAGTTCATCCGCCATTTGTTTTGAATTACCAAATGACCAAGCTACGTACTTTTCAGGCGCATCGGGATGTGTACTTTTGAATTCTTCCCATACCCGCTCAATTGACTCTTTACTAATATATTCTTTCCACGCAGTAATTCCGCCTTCCAATACCGTAACATCGTAATCTCTACTAGAGAGGATGTTAGCACATTTAGTTGCAGAATTTCCTGTTGTACACGTAATAATCATTTCTCTATTCTTCGGCAACTGTGGGAGCACATTCTCCACTTCATCATCTAACATATAGATTTCCGTTTTCGGCACGTTTATATCCTCCACCGTGTTAGCTTCGATATGGAATTGATTATATTTATCCTCAGCACGTACATCTACTAGTACAAGTGCTTGTTCAGTTTGTATCTTCCTGAATAATTCCTCTGCAGTAATCATTTTAACCATAAACAAATCCAACCCCTAACTCTACTATGATACTTCTCATTATAGCTGTAATTAACTATTGTTTGTTATGGCAAGACGTTTTATATAGATGAATATATTTTTGAACAATAAAAAGATAGGTATCCTCCAAGAAAAGTAATTAGAGAACGTCCTATCTATTAGTAGTATGGAACACTAAGTTACATATTATACATGATTTTTAAAAATACTCAGTCAAACCGGGTTGACTGAGTATTTTTATGCATTCACTTGTACAGGATCATGCCATGGATAGTTATTCGTTAAAACTGAAGCTAAGTCTTTGCTTTGCTGTTTACGCATTCTACGGATCTCTGCGCGCTGTGGTGCAGTTTCATGTAAATATTTTTCTTCTTCGGTTTCTGGAATGACACGCGGAACAGTCAATGGCTTTTTATTCTCATCCAATGCAACAAATGTTAACAATGAGGTGGCTGCAATTTTACAATTACCAGTTGCCAAATCTTCCGCAATCACTTTCACGAAAATCTCCATGGAAGATTTTCCAGTCCAAGTCACATATGACTCAAAGCAGACTGAATCGGAAGGACGGATTGGATACAGAAAGTCTACGGAATCCATAGATGCCGTCACACAGTCTGCTCTGCTGTGTCGAGCTGCTGAAATCGATGCAATTTGATCAATATCGCTCATTAAACGTCCGCCAAACAATGTATTATGGTTGTTTACATCGTTTGGAAATACTCTGCTCGTTCGTACGACCCTTGATTCCCGACACTGCTTTTCTAGTTTCATTGTAAATATGGCCTCCTCCAAGATATGAACCAAATTACTCTATAATTAATTTGAAAAGTCAAACATTTTTTTGTATATCATCTTAATATACTCTTCGTTCACAGAACTGTCAAGAATGTTTTTTCACACTTTTTGAATTACCTCTTCATACTTTCATGCAGCAACGGAATATCTTTTTCCTCTAACAACCCTAAACTGATCAAGCCTTTCATAATACCATCTTCTGAACAAGATGCAGTCACGTGATCCGCTACTTTTTTTAATTCGGGTATAGCATTTTCCATTGCTACCCCAATACCTACTGTCTCGATCATTTGCATATCATTGGCACCATCTCCAAATGCATAACTGTTTTCAACAGGGATATCCATATGCTCAAGCATTTTTTGTATACCGATGGCCTTAGAAGCCCCTTCAGGCAACATATCTACGGAGTTTTCATCCCACCTAATAAAGGAATAATCCTTGAATAACTCCATATACTTTTCAGTTTCCTTTGGAGTAGAGTAAATTTGCACTTGATTCACAACAGAATGAGAATATACGTTAGGATCTACAGGTGGGTACGGTATTTTTAAACGTGCAGTTCCTTCCTGAACAAGAGGATGTTCTTCGACGTTCGACACGAACGATTCAAACGTGGAGTATGTCAATCCATGTCCTTGTTTATGCGCAAGTTCGGTAAGTTGTTGTATAACTTCTGGCTTCATAGGATTCGAGTAAATTACTTCCCCTTCCAGTACCACATGCTGCCCGTTCATGGAAACATAGGAATCAAATGAAAGTTCTTCTAGCAACCATTTGAACATAAGTGGAGCTCTACCAGTACAAATTACAGTGTATATGCCTTTGTCGCGTAGTGCCTTAAGAGATTGTTTCGTCGATTCTAAAATTGTTTTGTCATGGTTCATTAATGTTCCATCTAAATCAAAAAACACTATTTTTTTATCTTGATTCACTTTGTAAACCCCTTTCATTTCTCGTTGTCTATCTCGTAGTTTATCAATTACTGATCACATATGCCTTGAAGTTGCTCGAAAGTTCAATATACATGTGCTAAAACTAAAAAAATGCTATTTGATATTTTCATAATAGCCGGTTATTCTTTTTCTACAGTATATTTATTTAGAAGTACTAGATGGAGGTTATGGGCATTTACTTACTGGATGGCCCGAAGCAGCTTTATCACCAATGCGTCAACTGTCTATGTTGAGCAGGATTCACGATTTAGTTAGTGAAGACTCACAGTTTATAATTGCAACACATTCCCCAATTCTACTATCCTTTGCTGGTGCAATAATCCTCGAATTCACAGATGAAGGTGTGCAAGAAACACCGCTGGAAGAAACAAGTCACTACCAAATCATGAAGCAGTTTTTTGATGATAAGGAGCGTATGTTACATTATTTGCTAAAGTAAATGAATTGGATGAAAAAGCGATTATTTCCGAGGAAATAATCGCTTTTTGTCATTCCTTATTTTCTTTTTTTACTTGTTCTCTTGCTTCCTTCTTTATTTCTTCTACTTGTTCTTCAGCTTTTTTTGCTGCATCATTAGCTAATTTCGCTGAACTCTTATCTTTATCATCTTTAGGTGTATCTGCATAACTCTTTGTCATTTTCCACACTCCTGTCTGATTAAGTAACTTTATTATTCCCCAGATTCATGAAATAAAAACACACGTTTTTAATTACCTGTTTTTTCATGATACAATAAGGGTAGAATTTAGGAAAGGTGGACTACTTGTGTCTAAGAAATTGGCTATCTATTTGTCCATGCTTGTCATCGGCTTCACATTTTTATTTTTAGCGGTCTTTCTCGATTTACCTGAAAAATTAAAGTGGCTGTTTTTAGCGATCGCAATTATATTAAATGTTACATGTGCTATAGCTGCTATGAGAATTGGATTGAAAGAAATGAAACCAACTAAAAAGTAAATACTTTTTTGCAGAAAGAAGTGCTACCTATGAAGCGTTCTGCTAGTTTCCGAAATAGATGTACTTGCTCTCACACGAGCTCATTTAGTTAAATGGGCAAAGAAAAAGAGTAAAGATAAGAACCCATTTACGAATAGAATAGAATTCCAATGCACAGTATTAAACGGTGTTGGACAGGTCCGCAGTTATGCACCAAAAACTCCGCCATTTTTAGAGCAACCTGCATTGATCAACACCTATCTCGTACAACATGATATCGTTCAACATAAATTTCAAGTGAAGATGCAAAATCGTCTATTCGCCGGATTCATCGCGGTTGAATCTGGTTTTATATTACTTATTTCTTTTTGGTAATATCGTCACTTAGGAAAATAAAAATCAGGGGCTCAGTAGCCTCTGATTCTTTTATTTACCCTATTTCCGTGATCATCCGTTGTTGGATATAACTCTTCAGCCCTTCGACCGAATATACATCCCGCTTTGGAATGATATATGCGCTTACCGTACTCGTATATATGTAGAAATAATCCGTGTCTTCTATCAGTTGTTTCACGCCAGCCCATTGTACGTTTGTTTCACCAACAGCTGTCTGATCTATTATACCTGTTTTATTCATCTTCATAGAGTGTTCTCCAACAAGCCCTTCATTCTTATCGCCCCTAAGCATCTTGCCCACTTGCCGTGTAATATGAAAGTAAAAATACTTAGGATAAAAGATCACCCGCAGAATAGCCGTTACTCCAAATGTAGCAAATAACGGACCTTTCGCCATATCTGTAAAAACAGATAAAAAATATGCAAACAGTAAAAATATTAGCGGCGATATATACCGCTGCCATTGCAATGAATTTTTACCGACTTTAGACGTTTTTACATGATACAAATTAAAAGCTACCACATCTTGTTCCGTTAAATCATACTGGATTTCCATTTATTCCTCCCGCAAGGTGTGCTGTATCATTTAACAGCAAGCAACTTTTCTCTTCTATATTTATTATAGTCAATGAAGTATTATCGATCTTGACTGTATATGTTTCATCTTCCATTAAAGCCACAATGATCCGTTTGATAAAACTACCATGACTCACAACGATCAGACGTTGATGTCGATTCTTCTCGATCTGTTCATTCACAAATTCAAGACCTCGCGCTACAACGCTTTCCGCCGTTTCAAACTTTAAATCTAATTCCCTCCACTGTGGTCCCCACTTCTGCTGTCGCTCTGGTTCCGTCGTTCCTTCAATCAACCCGCCACTACGCTCACGCAGTCGATCATCTTCCACGACTTCAATACCCGACTGCCTAGCAAGTAAATCTGCTGTCTGTCTAGCGCGTGTCATAGGGCTAGTAAAAATGACGTCCCATTTCTCATTTGCCAAGCGCAATGCCAACTTTTTTGCAGTCTCTATGCCTTCTTTATCCAACGGTATATTTGAACTTCCTTGTGCACGCCCTTCTTTATTCCAAGCAGTCACACCATGCCGTACAAAACCAATAATGGTCAAATCAATCCCCCCTAAATAGTAGGTCTGAAAGATGGCGTTCTTTTGATCCAGATATAATTCAACACTACACCAAGTAATAATACAAATGCTCCAAAATAGAACGGATAATCTACATCGACATCAAATAAGGCTCCACCGATGATTGGACCAAATACATTTCCAATACTCGTAAACATCGAGTTCATGCCACCGACAAAGCCCTGTTCATTTCCCGCAATTTTTGACAAATAAGAGGTTGCTGCTGGTCGTATCAAATCAAACCCTACAAAGATAATCATTGTAACGGCCAGTACGGAAAAATAACTTTGAACGAACGTTGTCAGAAAAACTAAAACGGACGAAAAAACTAAACAGAATAAGATTAGACGTTTCTCCCCTATCGTTCTCGCGAGCTTGTCGAATAATACGACTTGTGCAACTGCTCCGACTAACCCGCCTCCTGTAATGATGATCGCAATGTCTTTGGGTGTGAATCCAAACTTATGATCAACGAACAAGCTGAAAATCGATTCAAATGAAGCTAAACCAAAAGATAAAATCAATATAATAATAAAGACAATGAAATAATGACGCGCAAAGATCCGCTTTAATCCCGGTTTAGTTGCGTCCTCCGCTACCGATTCTCGATAACGTTCCGGTTCACGCAATGCAATAAAGGAAAAGATCGCTGCAAAAAGAGCGAGTCCCCCCGCAAAGAAGAAAGGAACCCGAGTACCATATATCGCTAGAAATCCGCCAATCCCTGGACCTAATATAAATCCCGTAGATATGGCAGCGGACATAAAGCCTAATGCCTTTGAACGAGTCTCCATTGTTGTAATATCTGCAATAAAGGCAGTAACAGCTGGCATAATGAAAGCCGCACTAATCCCGCCTAGAATCCTGGATGCAAATAATACCGGCAAGGTCTGTCCAATCCCGAACAAGAATTCGGAAGAACTAAAAATGATTAACCCAACGACAATCATTTTTTTTCGACCAACTGTATCTACCCATCTTCCTGAAAAAGGTGAAACAAGCAGTTGGGCCATCGCAAAAGTCGCGAACATATAGCCAACCACTGTACCCGATATATGTAATTCATTCATTAAACTTGGCATAACTGGTATAACTAATCCAATTCCCAAAAATGCTATTAGTAAATTGGTCAGTAGCAGACCTAACGTGATGGTTTCCTTTTTCATCTACTCTCTCCTACGCTCATTCTAAGTTGATATTGGATTATCATAGCAACCACAGAATAAAGTTACAAGAAGAAAAGATTCGGAATTTTAGTGATTTCACCACTTTATTTTCAAGAACTGCTGAACGAGTTGTTGTCGTGCATTTTCATGTAATGGCCAGCTTTCTATTTCAGTCACAATTTGATCACGTGTTCCAAAACCTTTAACGAATCCATTCAATCTTGCCGCAAATGTAGAATGGATCAGCGACTCTGCAGAAGGATATAATGAATGTAACTGCTCCAATACATTCGGATAACGCTTCAAATAATATTTCTGATGGCGGTTCTCAGCTAATGTAAAATGGCCTAATGGGGTGATTTCCGTTTCAATTGGTTCTCCAAGCTTTATCTCCATTTCCCTCTTGACTAAACCGATTATCTGTTTTTGTTGCAGGTTGTGATAGCGCAATGATGAAATATATTGTTGCCCTTTGTATTGATCACGGTTTGGATAATGATTCCGCCAAAAATGTAGAAGTATTTCCTCGTAAGAAATACTCGTCGGGTCATAATCAATTTCTATCGTTTCAGTATGATCTTCCATCGTCTGGTATGTTGGCGCTGGCGTAGTTCCGCCTGTGTATCCTACACGTGTTCTAATGACACCTGGCAAGCTGCCAAAGCGCGCTTCAGGTCCCCAAAAACATCCCATTCCAAATGTCGCGGTCTTCAACACTCTGTTCTTCGTTAGCTCTTCATCTATTTCAGTAGTGGTTATCATGGCGATCCCCCCTTTATGTTCATTGTACTATACTCGTTATTATTTCATAAAAAACAGAGTCCATTTTTTGAAGGACTCTGTATGAAACGTATTATGTTTTTTTACACTTTCCCCACTCATCTTTTAGCATACCGTATACGATTAAATCATGATAATGGTCATATAAAAACTCGCCGTCACGAATGACTCCCTCTTTCTTAAATCCTAATCGCTCAGGAACTGCCCGACTTCTTTTATTCTCCGTACCGCATCGAATTTCTACACGGTGTAGGTCATATTCTTCAAATGCATAATCTACCAGCGCAGACACCACCGCCGTCATTATACCTTTTCCTTGATAATCTTGAGCTAGCCAATAACCAATACTCGTTTGCCTATTTGTATAGTTAACTGAATGGAATCCTGCAAAACCTGCCAGAGCTCCTTTATACAGTATCCCTGCCTGGAATCCATCTTCTTCAGCGAATTGTCGTAGCCACGCATTTATGATTGAACCATACTGATTCACATCCGTCATGGAATCAACCCACGGCAACCACTCACGTAAGTACTCCCTTGATCCATCTACAAGAGCGAATAATGCTTCTGCGTCTTGCTGTCCTACCAGTTTCAATGAAATATCCTCTGTCACTTGATGTACAAACATAGCATAGCTCCTTTAATAGCCGTCAATTTATTCCGTAAACATTCACTATACCCTGGCTTTACAGCTGTCGGAAAAACCGCCGGAGCTTTTTAGCATAATTAGAAGAGGGTTAGTATATGATATCTTATTTTTCATGAGTATTTTTAATACCTAATTACGTCGCTCTATTCATCACGAATATCTAATCCCAACATGGCAGCAAATTGAATCGCCTGCATAGAGGACACGACACAACCATCCAAATCTTTTATAGATACTGTCATGCTCTCGAATTCTGAAGTGTTGATCTCCACTCCTTTTAGAGGTGTCTCATCAAAGCTTGCAGCATCCAGATTACACTCTATAAAGTATGTCTTTTTTAGTTTACAATCAAAAAAGTCCGCATCTTTCACTTGGCAGGTATCAAACCACACTCTCTCCCACCTTGTATGGGCAAAAGCAGAAAGATTACATATACACTCCTCAAATAACACATCCGTAAATCGCGCATTTGTAAAGTTAACACCCAACATTTTGCAATTATAAAAACTCACACGGTGAATACTAATACCCGTCAAGTCCGCACTAGAGAAATCACAATTTTCAAATCGAACATCTGTAGCAAATAGCTCTGGTAAAATTGCTCCTTGAAAGCTGGAATTCCTAATGAGCATACTTGTTAATTGCGCACGTTCAATTGTTTGCCCATCAATTCGCGAATCGACAATACTTGTGTTATGCAAGAATGGATCCTCTTCGTGAAGCAGGTCTTGTAACTGTCCCGACGCTAAATGCTCGGGTATTTTAGGTTGATTTATTTTCATAAGTAGATTTCCTCCTCAAGCTTTTATAAAAGATTTATCGTGTTACGAGTGGTACCATGATTAGAAGGGGTGACTATTATGGAAATTAATGATCTAGCACGTAAGGAACTTTTAGCGCAAGTAGAAGACTTGTCAGATGAAATAATTAATCAAAAACCAACTGAAAACAAATGGTCTATTAAACAAATTGTACAACATCTGTACTTAATGGAAGGTAGCGTTGCTAAAACTATTCAGACTAGGCTTGCTGACGACGATCAAAACATCACTACAGAAAAGCCGATTCAACTTACTGTGGATCGTTCTAAAAAAGTCGATGCGCCTGATTTCGTGAAACCAACTTCAGATTTTTCTACTCTCCATGACTTGAAAAGCAAGCTTTCTGCTACTCATTCGGCTTTAGATGATATAGCTGAAAACGCAACAGAAGATCAATTAGCAGTAAAGTCCTTTCCCCATCCTGTTTTTGGCGAAATGAGTCTTACGCAATGGATTCCATTTGTCGGCTATCATGAACTGCGCCATATTGAACAGATTAAAGAAGTAAAAGAACAACTCGGTATCTGATAAAGACCTCTGCCATAACGTTGCGTTATGGTAGAGGTCTTTTCTCTATCGCTGAATATAGTAAATGGCTTGCTGAATACTTGAAAAGGTTTTTAATATTTGCTGAGGATCTTTAGCTGACGCTAATTTATGTGCAAGATCTGGCGAGATGCCTGTAATATAAAGCTGACATCCCATAAGCTTTAATACTTGTTGAATTTCTAGCAACCGATCAATCGAAGTTCCTTGTTGCCAATATAAACCCGTTATATCAATCATTACATGATCTACTTCATTTAAGTGAACGTAGTCACTAAGCTTCGTAATTAATAAATTAAAACGTTCTTCAGTCATTTCACCAATTAATGAAACAGCCGCTAGATTATCGTAAATTCTCATGATGGGTAACATGAGTTGTTCTATTTCATGATCCTTTGTATGTAGCTCTTCTATTTGTCTGTATTGTACAGAAACGTCTGTCTGTGTACCAATACTATATGGCACCCCATCAATAACGGTTGGACGAAGACTGAGTCGATTCCAAAATAACGTACCGTCTTTTTTATAGTTTTTCAATACGATTGTAAGAGGTGTTCTTTCTGAAACCGCTTTTCTAATTTTCGAGACTGTACTAGGATCTGTATCCTTACCTTGAAGAAATCTACAATTACGCCCAAGTACTTCTTCTTGAGTATACCCTGTCATCGTTTCGAATGTTTTGTTAGCAAAAATTATTGGATTATCATCTTTCGAATCATCCGTTACCAAAGCTCCAACTCTACTTCCATTAATGATCGCTTCCATCAATTGACTTTGAACCGCCGCCGTTAATTTCTTTATTTTAAACACATCCTATCAATTCATATGATATTTATTATTTTAATAGTAGCATATTACTTCATAAAACATACAAATCATCTGAATCATCGTTGGCTTTGCTATGATAAAAAGAAACATCCCTCTGATACTTGCAAATCAGAGGGATGTTGTTTTATACATATGTGGCTTGCATCTCAGCAAGTTCTTTCTCTGAACATAAGACAAAATGTTCAGGAGCCACTTCACGAAATTCCACTTTTTCGTCAGGCCCATATTGATGGTCCTTCGGGTTATACGGATGGCGCACACGGGAACGTTCATAAATTGGGTCAGGTAGTGGAATCGCTGACAGCAAAGATTTTGTGTAAGCATGCATTGGATTTCGATATAATTCATCCGCTGGAGCCATCTCCACCAGTTTGCCGAAGTACATTACGCCAATACGATCGGAAATGTATTTAACCATTGATAGATCATGAGCAATAAATAAATATGTCAGCCCTTTTTCCGCCTGTAATTCTTTCAATAAGTTGACGACTTGCGCTTGGATTGAAACGTCTAATGCAGATATCGGTTCATCCGCAATGATGAATTCGGGCTCCACCGCTAATGCACGTGCAATTCCGATACGCTGACGCTGACCGCCTGAGAACTCATGCGGATAACGCTCAGCATGTTCACGATTTAAGCCAACAATCTCAAGCAAATCAATTACACGTTGCTTTCTATCCGTTTTACCTTTTACTAGACCATGTATATCTAGTCCTTCAGCAATAATATCCAAAACTTTCATCCGTGGATTCAAAGAAGCATATGGATCTTGGAAAATCATTTGCATCTTTCTATTCAGTTCATGATTTTCCTTTTTACTTTTTGGTGCGTGTACATCTACACCATTATAGAGAACTTGACCTGCTGTCGCATCATATAATCGGATCATTGTACGTCCTGTTGTGGATTTACCGCAACCTGACTCCCCTACTAAACCAAATGTCTCTCCACGTTTTATAGTGAAACTAATATCATCTATCGCACGGACTTCAGTAGATTTCCCTGCATTAAAATATTGTTTAAGGTTACGTACTTCAATTAAATTGTCTGACATCACACAGTACCTCCCGTCTGATCAACATAGTACCGGCTACCTTTGAATGTTTTCATACGCTCAATAATAAGGGCAGGCGGTTCAACCTGTGGTGCCTGAGAATGCAATAACCATGTCGCTGCGTAATGTGTATCGCTCACTTTGAAGAAGGGAGGTTGACGCTCCATATCGATCTTCATTGCATATTCACTGCGCAATGCAAATGCATCACCTTTTGGAGGATTTAATAAATCTGGAGGTGTGCCGGGAATCGCATACAGCTTTTGATCTTCTAAATCCATAGACGGCATTGAACTTAGTAAGCCCCATGTATAAGGATGTTGTGGATTATAGAAGATTTCATCTACTGTACCAATTTCGACGATTCGTCCACCATACATAACAGCTACTCGATCAGCAACGTTTGCTACTACACCAAGGTCATGCGTGATAAATATGATAGAAGTATCGGTCTTCTTCTGGATGTCTTTCATCAACTCGAGAATCTGCGCTTGAATCGTGACATCTAGCGCTGTTGTCGGCTCATCCGCAATCAATACTTTCGGATTACATGCAAGCGCAATCGCAATAACGATTCGCTGACGCTGTCCACCAGAAAATTGGTGAGGGTACATCTTGTACCGATTTTCCGCATTCGGTATACCGACCAAGTTCAATAGTTCAATGGTCTTTTTACGTGCTGCTGATTTATTGAGCTTCTGGTGTTTTAAGATCGGCTCCATGATTTGTCTTCCAATGGTCATAGTTGGATTTAATGAAGTCATTGGATCCTGAAAAATCATCGATATATCTTTTCCTCGAATCTTTTGCATATTTTTTTCAGGAATTTTCGTTAAATCTCTTCCTTCAAATAAAATTTCACCATTCTTATATTCCGCACTTGATTCAGGAAGAAGCCGCATGATTGATTTCGTCGTAACAGATTTACCTGATCCAGACTCACCTACGATAGCGAGCGTTTCCCCTTTATGTAAATCAAAGTTAACGCCACGAATCGCTTTCACTTCACCAGCAAATGTGTGGAAGGAAAGCTCGAGGTCTTTTACTTCTAATATTTTTGTCAACTTGCTCTCCTCCTCTTAATCTTTCATTTTAGGATCTAGTGCATCGCGCAGTCCGTCACCTATCAAGTTAAATGCAATCATAAGAACACTAATGACAATGGCCGGGAACAATAATACGTATGGCTGATTCTCCATCACTTTGTATCCGTCGTTAATCAATGTACCTAATGAAGCTGCTGGTGGCTGGAGTCCGATTCCGATGAAGCTCAAGAATGCTTCAAAGAAAATCGCATTTGGAATCGTGAACATCGTATTGATGATGATGATCCCTAGCATGTTCGGCAGTAAGTGTTTCGTAATAATTTTTCCATCTTTGGCGCCTAGCGTACGTGATGCCAATACGAATTCCTGTGATTTATATTTCAATGTCTGAGCACGTACAATACGCGACATTCCTATCCAACCCGTTATGGTGATCGCGACAATGATGGCGGTTATTCCAGGGTCCATAATCATAATCATCAAAATAACGACAATTAATGTAGGAATTCCAATCAAGATCTCGACAACGCGTTGCATGATATCATCTGTACGTCCACCGAAGTATCCAGAAATCCCTCCGTATGCAACACCTATAACCATATCAATAGCCGCAGCTACAAATGCGATAAATAGTGAAACACGAGTACCTTCCCAAAGTCTCGTAAACAAGTCTCGACCAAGTCCATCTGTACCGAACCAATAATATTCATCAACTTTTTTCATTTCGTATAGATTGACAGTCTTCCCTGCTAGCTTACCATCCCCATCAAAAAGTCCTGTTGCTTCAATACCCGGAATTTTAGGCGGTAAGTTTGCATGGCGTAAGTTTTGCGCATCTCCCGCATGTCCATTTAAATGGGGACCGATGAGCGCCATAACTATAACTAATAAAAGAATAACCATACTGACAATAGCAGCTTTATTCTTGCGGAGGCCTAACCACGCATCTTGCCAGAAACTCAAACTCGGTTTCTCAATTCGTTCGGAATGATGCGCGTCGATGGTCACTCGCTCAAAATCTTCTGGTGTTAATTTTTCTTGTTCGTTTTCATTGCGCATTATCCCTTACCTCCAGACACGCGAATACGTGGGTCGATAACCCCGTATAAAATATCCACAATAAAAATAACTGCAATAAGGAAAGCCGAGAACAATAATGTCGTACCCATGATCGTGGCGTGGTCATTCGTCATGATAGACGATACGAACTGTTCACCTATTCCTGGAATGGCGAAAATTTGTTCTACAACAAGTGAACCCGTTACCAAACCAGCTGCCAATGGTCCGAGAACTGTAATCAAAGGAATTAATGCGTTTCGGAATGCGTGTTTGAAAGCAATTTCGAAACCATTGGCACCTTTCGCTTTAGCCAACATAATATAATCTGAATTCAATACCTCAATCATCTCAGTCCGTATGAAGCGCGCGGATAGGGCAAGTGGACCCATAGCGAGTGCAAGCGATGGCAGGACACTAGATTTCCAACCGTCATTCCACAATCCGACCGGTAATAGATGCCACTCTGAAGCAATCCAATATTGTAACAATGATGCAAATACAAAGGACGGAATGGAAATACCGAGTATTGCAAAAAAGGTGCTTCCGTAATCCCAGAATGTATTATGCTTCAATGCGGCAAGCATACCTAGCAGGATTCCAACAATAGTCCCGAAGACCATCGCTTGCGCTCCCAAGATCAAAGAAGGTTTCAATCTTGTAGCCAATAAATCGTTAACACTCTTCCCTTTAAATACAAACGACGTACCCAAATCACCTTTTGCCAAGTTTTTCATATAGATTGCATATTGCACAGGCTTTGGCTTATCGATTCCATACTTCTTTTCAACAATTGCTTTTTGTGTATCATTCAACTTGTTGTAAGAAGCGATCGGTGAACCTGGCAATGTCTGCATAAGGAAAAAAGAGGCCGTTGCAATTAAAAACAGCGTTATGAACATATATACGATGCGTTTTCCAATATACTTAACCACGGTACGTTACACCTCCAAAAGAGTTTCTTACTTGTTATGCAAGTAACCACTTGACATTTTTCGACAATAAATTAAATATTGAAACTATTTACTGTTACTAAAAAGAGAGTATATGGATATCTACCCCCATATACTCTCCCCTATTAAACTCAAATCTTTACTACATTACAATTATTTTCCTGAAATGTACGCCCACTTAAAGCTATAATCTGCACCAAATGGATGATCCACCAAGCCTTTGAAGTAAGGCTTATGCAAGAAAATCAAACCACGCTGATAAATTGGGGCAATTGCTGCATCTTCATCAAGAAGAATTTTTTCAGCTTTCGCGAATGCTTCATAACGTTCTTGTGGTTTAAGCGCCAAATCGCCTTTGGAGTCTTCAATCAATTTATCGTACTCAGGATTAGAGTAAGACATTAGGTTGTTTGTTCCATCTGTTACAAATAGATCCAAGAATGAAATCGGATCTTGGAAGTCTGGTCCCCAACCTGATACTTGAATATCATAGTCTTGGTTGCCATCCAAATCCAGACGTACAGAGAATGGTACTTCTTTCAAAGAAATTTTTAGACCTTCCAAGTTACTTTCTAGTTGAGACTTAAAGTACTCGTCCATTTTCTTGGAAAGTTCAGTGTCTCCGCCAAGAATTTCAAGATCAAGAGATTCAACACCTAGTTCTTCAAGACCTTTTTTCCAGTGATCTTGCGCTTCTTCCACATTGTACTCCAAGTGGTTACCACTCAACTCACGGAAATCTTTCTCGTTTTCATCGAATGCAAAGTTCGTTGGTACTAAGAAATTTGCAGCTAATGAACCATTAGCTAGTACTACGTCTACCATGTCTTCTTTTTCGAAAGATTTAGCAATAGCTTTACGGATGTTCTCATTAGCAAGTGGTGTTTCTTTTCCATCACGCTCTTGGTTAAATTTGAAATAGAATACAGATGTTTCTGGTTGAACGACAGCTTCTTCATCGTCACGGTATTGCATAGCTAGGTCACCGGAAACTCCTGCACGATCTAACTTACCATCTTGATAAAGTTTAATTGCTGTAGCAGAATCTTTAACAACGTTTACATGGATTTCATTAAGCTTAACATTTTCTGCATCCCAGTAATGTTCGTTTTTAACAAAAGTCCAGCTATCGCCCGTTCCATCCCATTTAGTTAAAACGAATGGTCCGTTTGAAAGTAGATTATCAGAGTTTGTTGCAAATGCGTCCGCTTTAGAAGTTACAAACTCTTCTTTAAGTGGATAGAAAGTTCCAAATGACATAAGTGACAAGAAATATGGTACTGGACGCTCAAGTGTTACTTCAAACGTCTTTTCATCTACAGCTTTAACTCCAAGCTCAGACACTTCCATTTTCTCTTCAGAGATTGCTGTTGCGTTTTTCACTACACCAGACATCATGAATGGTCCGTAAGGTGAACCAGTTGCAGGATCAATTGCACGCTGCCAAGCATACACGAAATCGTTTGCTGTAACAGGTGTTTCATCAGCCCACATTGCATCACGAAGTTTGAATGTATACGTTAATCCATCTTCACTAATTTCTGCTTCTTCAGCAGCCATTGCAGGTTCTGCAATATTTTCTTGGTTTAAACGGTATAAACCTTCGTTAATATTGTTCAATACGTTAAATCCAACTGCGTCTTCTACAATTGATGAGTCAACGGATGGGATAGCAGCAGATTCAGCTAAGTATAATACTTGCTCAGCATCTGGCTCTCCTTCTTCGTCTTTAGCATGCTTTTTTTCTTCAGTTGCCGCATCTTTGTCCTTGTCGTCCCCGTCTGTTGCTGGTTTCTCTTCGTCTTTCGAACCGCCACATGCAGCTAAGAACATACTTAAGACTAATGTTAGTGCCATTAATATAAGCCACTTACTTCTCTTCAAATTGTTGACCTCCCCTTTGATGTTTTTGTAGTGCTAGCTTTTTCATTATACAAGAAAAATGTATAGATGTAAACGCTAACAACGCTATTGTCGTAATTTTGAACTATTATAGAAGATTCTACACATTTTAATTTATATCTTGTATGATAGACAGTAGTTATACACTCTATTAATGAAAAGAAGGATTCCATATGAAACGTAATATTATTGTATTTCTACTATCTCAAGTAGTGATTGTTATTTCTGTTTTTTCAGTATACGGTGAAATCTCACTACTCGGCTATATTAACGCTTCCTTTTTTGTCAGTGGATTTCTACTATTTATCGGTGCAGTGGTATTCATTATCCGTACAGGCTCTTTTGACTTTTTCATGAGAAGTACACGAAAGGTCTTTGCTTTGAAAGGCCAGAGGGAAGCGCTAGATTCGATGCGTGTCCCATCTGAGACGATGTCGGTGAGTCCGGCATGGTTTTTCGCTGCTGGTATACCAACTTTCCTTTTGATGATTGTTGCGCTTCTGGTATACTATTTATAATTTTTAATCCCGACAGAACACCTTAGGTCTATTATTTTCCACGTTAAAAGGAGGCTGGGACATAACTAGCCAGAAGTGAGCCAAAAAAGGGTTCGATCATCGGTTTTTGATGATCGAACCCTTTTTGTATAGAAATCCTTGTATGATTTCCTATATGTTTACCTCCCTGGCAGTGTACTTTCTCAAGTTCACTGCCAGTAAACCGAAGGCTAATTCATTTTTCACCTTTTCCATTCCCCTTACAGAGAAGCGAGTGAACCCTAAATTAGCCTTCAGGAATCCAAAAACTGGCTCTACGTCAATCTTGCGGTTGCCGTAAATTTCACCTGTTTTCATATCTGAAAGCTTTTCTCGAATATATTCTTTTTGCTGTTCCCACTTTTCATTCACATACAGCTTCCTATTGTTCTCTTCTTTTGCTTTGGTACAGAAAGAGCGCAATGGGCAGCTTGAACAATCCTCACATTCGTATACTTTCATGGTCCGTGTGAATTGATAACGATCCGTCCGATTGGAAAGATAGCGGAACACGAGTTTTCTGTTATTTGGGCAAGTAAAGGTATCCGTAGTTTCATCATATACCCAATTCGCTGTATTGAAAGGGTCGGTTTTGTACTTCTTTTTCTTTTCTTTGCGATATTGGTTATAGGTAATAAGCGGAACGCGCTTTCGATTTTCGATGACATCTCCGTAATTCTGTTCACTTCCATAACCGGCATCCGCGACAATATACTGTGGCAGATCAAAAAAGTCTTGTTCAATAGTATCTAAGAACGGAATGAGTGTACGCGTATCGGTTGGATTTGGATACACGTCAAAAGCGAGGGTATATTGCCCTTCGGTCGCAATCTGCACATTATATCCTGGTTTTAGTTGACCATTTTTCATATAATCATCTTTCATCCGCATAAAGGTCGCATCGTGGTCCGTCTTCGAGTAGCTGTTACGATTGCCAAAGATCTTCATATCGTGTTGATATTTCTGCTTTCGATCCAAGAAGTCTTGAAATTGTTTACGGTATTGTTTGGGTTCCTTTCGTAGCGAGCGAATTTGTTTACGTTCCTCTACATCTTCGCTAGCGTTAATCTTTTCTGTATATGTTTGGATGGTTTCATCTAGCTTCTCTACTACTTTAGAAAGTTCCGCAGTAGATAGTTCATCAAGACTTTCCCGTTCGATTTCAGGAATGATTTCTTTTTCTAATAACTCTTCATACATCTGACTGGATCTTTCTACAAGACCCGAACTATACCGTTCCACGGACTTGCGCCAGACAAATGTAAATTTGTTCGCATTCGCTTCAATCTTCGTTCCATCAATAAAAATGGCCTCTTCATCAATTAGCTGTTTTTGTACCAGCTGGCAACGAAATTGCACGAAGCACTGGCGTAGTAATTCTTTCACTTCAGGATGAACGCGGAATCGATTGATGGTGCGATAGCTTGGTTCATAACCTTGGGCTAGCCACATCATGCGAAGGCTATCTTTTAACAATCCTTCTATTTTTCTGCCCGAAAAGACAGATTGTGTATAGGCGCACAAAATGATCTTTAACATCATACGTGGATGATAAGATGGGCAACCTGTCTCACGCAAAAAACTGTCAAACGCTTCTTTCGGAATGCTTTCGACTAAGTCATGGACTGCGTAAGCAATATCATGTTCTTGTAAGTTAATTTCTAAATCTAAAGGTAAAATCAGTTGATTCATGTTATAATTTTTAAACATAAGGATACCTCCGATACTTTTTGTTGTGGTGACTAAATTTTATCAGAAGGTATCCTTTTTTTCTTCATAAAACTAAAAAATCTTATATAAAAAAGAACGGACTCCATAAACTTCAATGGGTCCGTTCTTTTTCAATTCGAGGAGGGTTTTGTCCCAGCCTCCTTTTCGGAGTTATTTACGTTCTTCTACGTCTAATTTACTTCCATCATTAAATTTAATTTCCACTTCAATCTTCTCGTAATTTGCATCTAAGCCAAAGATTTTTAGTACTTGGTCAATCGTTTCCTGCTTTGTACTGTCTTTCGTCAAATCGAGTTGTTTAACCTTAGGGTACAGATCATCAAATGCTTCTTGGTTTTTCAAGTATACGCCATTTACTTCATCTTCCACTTTCGCTTCAATTGGTTCGTTTTCGTCTTGTTCAATATCCGCTTCGTATTCTTTATCTCCACTATACGAAACTTCTATTTGAATTTCTTTAAATGAAAGTTTGTCCATGTCTGCTTTCATATCATTCGTTGCAGAATCTGGTTGCTGTACAGCATCTGTGTTACCTTCGTCGGCAGAGTTTTTGTTAATATCATCAGTTGCGGGCTCTAAAGGTTGTTCCACAGGCGGCGTTGTGCTTGAATTTTCTTCCGTAGCGTCATTCGTTGTATCAGTCCCACATGCTGCGAGGCTGAGTGCCATGACGGATATTCCAGTTAGTAACATACGATTCATATACTATTCCTCCTAAAAGTTGTCTTACTTTTATTGATACCCAGATTTCTATTTTTTAATCGCTTAGTTTTAATTAATGAAGGGTATGTTGTACGTAAAGGAGTGATTGTTATGAATAATAAAGATTCCTTAATTGCTGTAGAAGCTATTGATTCTATTGAATCAGCGGTGCATACAGAGAATCATTTACGGCGTGCACACGCGATGGGTGTCGCATTTGATGCGACTTTCCAGCCAACTGAGGCAGCTGTACCTTGGACAACAGCTGCTCATCTACAACAAACAGAAGTTCCTGCTGTCGTACGTTTTTCTCACAGTTCTACAAGCCAAAACTCAAATGAGCGATTGAATCCAGTTAAAGGAATGGCAGTACGTTTTCAGTTATTTAATGGTACATTCACAAATTTGACTATGGCCAATATACCGATCTTCGTCAGTAAAACTCCAGATGCCTTTATTCGTCTAATACAGGCATTCGATTCTACTAGTACATGGTCACAACGAATAAATGCACTGATACAAGATACAGAGCACAAAGCATTTGGTTCCATTTTAAAAAAACTACAACCTTTTCGTAATTTCGAGTCTCTTCATTACTATTCTATCCATGCGTATTATTTGATAAACAAGGAATTGCAAAGACAAGCCGTCCGATTTGAATGGCAACCTCTTCCGCAAAATGATGATGGGAATGTCAACAGCTCTATGGAAAATGAACTCATTCGTAAGGTAAAATCAGACCAGTCTATACGTTTTCGCTTACTCATACAATTTGCTGAACTAGGAGATGCAATTGATGATCCTACTATCGCCTGGCCCGATGATCGAGAAAAAATTGAAGCAGGAATCCTGACACTGAAATCTCTTCGCGCAGATAACGCAGAGTCCTTCATCTTTGATCCAACAGTCACTATAGAAGGAATAGAATGCAGTGATGACCCAATATTACATTTCCGTTCCATGGCATACACTGAATCCGCCAAGCGACGCGGCGTTAGGTAGAGGAAGTAACCACCCTTTATTAAAATTATACAAGCAATAACAATATACTCCTCGATACTACCATTCTAGTGATTCTTTTCGAACCAAGTATGAATATATACATCCATAGATGTGAGTGGTCAATCGTTAACTTCTTTACAGTTAGTTACTGAAACCTTTATTGGACGGCTGAAAATAATGAAAAATACCTCACTATATTTACTAAGAAAATGCCTGATGTATCCCTCGCGATATTTCAGGCATTTTTCATTCACGATCTTCTGATAACCCTCTACGTTGAATACTTCCCCATTCACGCTTTTTGCGCAGTGCACTAATTATCCCCTCAGTTCGCCAAATAAGAGTTAGTGGCCTATACCAAAACACTTCGGTTAATGACAACATCACTAGACGAAATAGATCTTTCACTGCGGGATACGTATTACGGCTCCACGCCTCCAATAAGATGGATGCCATCGAAAACAATGATCCATATAAGATGAATAATAACCCAAGAATTCCAGCGAAAACTATATACGCTTCTCCCATAAATAGACATAGGACCATGTAGGCATAGCCAGCCAATTCTATTACCGGTCCAAGCAATTCAATAAACAAGAAATAGGGAATAGATAGTAGCCCTACGGAACCGTACTTGGGATTAAACGCCATTTTCTTATGTAACCATAGGCTTTCGGCTAGTCCTTGATGCCAACGTCGACGCTGAGTACGTAAATCTTTGAAGTTATCAGGAGCTTCTGTCCAACAAACAGGATCTGGTGTAAACACAATTTCTTTATCTTCTTTACGATCCGATATTTCTTCATGTAACTTAACTACTAATTCCATATCCTCTCCAACTGTATTCTTAGTATATCCGTCTACTTGCAATACCCATTTCTTTGAAAAGACACTGAATGCTCCCGATATGATTAACACCATATTGTATTTACTAAGCGCCATCCGCCCCATAAGAAACGCACGCATATACTCTATAATTTGCATTATGACGATAGCTGAGCTCGGCAAACCTTCTCTAACCACTTGCCCCATTTGGATTTCATAACCATTGGCGATCCGTACAGTGCCGCCTGTCGCAATCACTTCTTTATTAGATTCCATGATAGGCTTCATTACACGCAGCAGTGATGTACTGTCCAATATGGAATCTCCATCGATTGAACAGAAATATGGATATTTTGACACATTAATTCCCACATTTAAGGCATCCGCTTTTCCACCGTTCACTTTCGTAATCAACAGTAAATTGGGGTGCATATCGGATTGATAGATAGCTTCAATAGGTTGTGTTTCAAGTTGTTGATTCACTACCTTCCGAATTGGTTTCATATTGAAATGCTCAATTACGACATCTTCCGTATTATCTATAGATCCATCATTGATTACTAATATTTCAAATTGGGGATACTGCAATGCTAACAATGAATAAATATTTCCAAGCACACCTTCTTGCTCATTGTAAGCAGGAACAATTATCGTTACGGGCTGCGTATATATAAAATCTACCGCTCCTTCATCCGATAACTTCTTCTGTAACTTTCGTTCCTTACCTAACTGAATAAAGGCGATAAGTAACATGGATGAATACGAAAAAATAACAGCCAGCATATAGACGAGCAATATATAGCCAACAAACCCAAAAAACGAAGACGTGATTAAAGGTGCGTTCATCTTAGTACTCCTTTCCGAACATCTCTTCCGCTACATCGATCGCAAACTCATCCGTGGACATGGTTATAACAGAGTAAAGTGCTTGGTGACCATTTTTCAAAGATTTAATCGATTTGGCAGCTTGGGCACGAACTTGATAGTTAGGATCTTTGATTAAACGTTCAAGTATAGGTAATGCTTCTTCTGTCGTTGCAAAACGGAAAATCTTCGCTGTCATCAGACGTTCTTCCCAGATGGTTGAATGTGAGAATGATTCATATAACTCAAGCGAATTCGCTACTTCCAACTCAGCAATACTTTTTAATGCTCTAATTCGTATTTCCTGCGCCGGATTATCCAAACACTGATGCAATAAAGGAAGCCAATCAAGGTAATGATGAACACCTATAATTTCAATCATCGTCAGCTGAAGCAATTCAGGCAAAACATTGAAGTCTTTTGCGAGTAAATTAATCTGTTCTTCATCTAATTCCATCAACAATTTTTTATAATCAAATTCACCTAGTGGTACTTTCGGAGCCACGAAGTGAGTTATGAAATCAGCACGAGAAAACTTTACTATTATCTCATAAATCAATAATAATTCTGTTTTCGAATACTTTTTCTTTTTCTCCAACAACGACGAAACCGGGTCCAGCATAAACTGTAAGTTGAATAAGCTGATTTTATTGAGCGTATTAATACGCAGTTCTCTACTCCGACTAGTGAGATATTTACTATAGTAATCACTCATATATAAAGAAGCAAAAGCATTTACCTTGTCATTAATTTCATCTGAGGAAAAGTGGTAGCTAATGCGGAAAAACAACTCATCAATTGCTTCGAGTTCTAGATTGTTATGAGGTTTAAGCGCTACAATTGACAATCCGTCTCCGAATAAATATTCATACCAGTCGAATTGACGGTCTTCGATATACTTTACAATCGCCTCTTTTTTTTTCACTTCTTGCATTCTATAAAACACAAGTAAAAAGAACAGAGCGAAAAGTATAATCAACAACACTCCGATGACTAGTAGCAATGATAGTAATATCTTATCCATGATAAATTCGTCTCAACACTTTCTTTATTTGTGATTCAAATAATTTCGGATTGAATGGTTTCGTTATGTATTCATCGACCCCGTATTGATAAGCGTAAATCATTTCCGCTTCACTTTTTCTCTTGGTCATCATAAAGACGTGATATTTCTGCGTATTCGGCAATTCGCGTAGTGTGTATAATACTTCTAATCCATTTTTTCTCGGAAGAATATCATTCATAATGACTAAATGAGTGTGAGAAGACTGATACCAATTGGATTCAATGAAATATTGTCCATCACGGAACACTTGGATATCCAGGTCCAGTTGTTTTACTGAAATACGCTCCACTAGCTTCTGTATAATCATCGTGACAACGGGGTCATCTTCTATAATACTCACTCGCACACATTGTCGCTCTAACTTTCTAAAAGAACGATCTTTTACATAAGGCGTATCACCTCGTAATTGCAATGCACGGTTTACCGAATCTTTTCCAACTTGTAACACATCTTCAAACATCGCATCTCCATTACGAATTTCAATTACTGAAACGCCCACTCGGTAAGAACGAGTGGATTCGGTGCGGCGCAATCTTTCAATAAAGACATCCGCTTCATCTTCTCCGGTATTCGCCATTAGAATGATATCCGGTTCACCTATCGGGAAACTGAATAATAAATCTGAAGTACGCATCTGCTCCAGAAGAATTTGCTTCATTTCAGGACTTTCAGGGCTCTTGACAAAGACAAGGGTGAACACTTGCCGGAAACGTTTGGTGTTGGCCATCTGCCAATGAAAGAGTGAACGAAAGAGTGAAGCATCCAAGATATTCAGTTCATTTTTATTTATTTGCATACTCATTACACCCTTCCTCAGCTAACTTATTGTTAATCTTTCTTCAAGTAGACAATGCGTAGTAAGCTCACTATCATTGCTATGTTAGTGAGCTTACTCTCATTTTCCAGTAAAGGTATCACTACCCTTTTGACTGTTTTTTCTCTTATAGGTTTCATCTAAGATCTCTTCCATCATCGGGTAATATGTCAGCCAATAGAAAGCCGAAACATCTTTAGCAAAGTATTTGTATACGGTATGTACCCCTTGCCATTTAACAATGGGATTCTTATCAAAATCTGCATAGTCTCCCGCAAAATAATAGGTATTCGCCTGTTCTTGATGTAACACTGCAGGGAATACTTCCGGAATATCGGCCTCTTGTAATACACTACGACCTTTTTCCGTCAAATTAAATTCATATGTCGCCAATATTTTGGTTTGTTCAAACGGTTCGACTACATCGAACCAATACATATAATTCGATGAATATACTTTTGGGAATTTTTCTTTTCCATCTTTCGTTAACTTAAAATGGGCAGCACTTTTATTTTCTTGTCCATCTAAGACAATCACTTTTCCAGATGTATGGACAAACGCGAGACCTGAACCAGCAAACAACCATTCACCATTCTTCTCCTCTTTATATCCTTCGATAAGCCATTGGGGTACTTCTGTATTCGACAAATCAGTAAAATAGCGTCCAATCCATCCTGTCCAAGTAATCCCTAGTTCCTTTTGCATGATCGTACTCATATCTTCACTAGTTGGTGATGCAAAACTATTGAATTCTGCGATTAATGTCGTGTCCACACCTTTGCTAGCCATTAGTTCGTTCCACTCCATCAATTCCATACCACCGTATAGTAGTTCCGATCGTGAACCATCAGGTTTAGCTTTAAGATCATCGCTGAATACACCATACGTATCCGCTACATAGATCATATCAAGTGGCCGTTCGCGAAATGGCTCCATCGCGACTTGGTCATACGGATCGAACCCATAATAATCAAGACTTTTATCATAAGGTTCCTTGTCAGGCCGCACGATTTTCTTTCCTTCTAATATATGAAAAAAACCGTTATGCTCACGATAATCTTCCTTCGCGACCGATTTATCGATCACTGCTATATCCAGTATTTTCTCTTCTTTGAAAGCCCAATAAATTCGTGGAGACAACACGAGTAAAATCAACAGTATAGCGATGGCTATTTTTTTCACTAAGATGTCTCTCCTTTACTTATATTGATTACTAGTTAATTTTTCGAATTTCCTTCTTATTATACTGTCTAGTATTCTTTCAAACAATCTGTATGTACATAATCACAGTATAAATATACTAGAAAATTGAAGTTATGTTAGTGTATAATTAATTAATAGTACTAAAACATCATGAAATTCTATTCTATCCTACGTAAGTAGAGAAAGGTGACTACTATGTCTAAAAAATCCCGAAGTATTTGGATGGTAGCGATTCTATTGATTCTATCTAACTTTATTTGGTTAAAACCAATGTTAACTATGCGCATTGACCAACCAAAAGCCACATGGTTGTGGCATACATCGCAAATACTTAATCAGTCTAGTACACTCATCGAGTTTTTAGATAAAAAAAATGTATCCTCGTTGTATTTGCAAATTAACGCAGATATACCAAATGATGCTTACCAACGCTTTATTCGCAAAGCGAGCGAGCGAAATATAGAAGTACACGCCCTGGATGGCGCGCCATATTGGGCAACTGACCAACAATCTGTTCAAAATTTCTTTCAATGGGTAGAAAAGTATCAATCGGTTTCCCAAAACACTGAACAGTTTACCGGTATTCATTTGGATATCGAACCGTATATTTTGCCTACATGGGATTCTAATTTACAAGGGACCGTTCAGGGCTATCAGCAGAATATCCGATTCGCAGCCGACAAATCCGCTAACCTTGGATTACATTTTGGAATCGATATACCGTTTTGGTTTGATTCCATCAACTATTCGAATGTCATAGGTGAAGGTGTACTATCAGAATGGCTGATCGACCAATCCGATAGTATAAATGTCATGGCTTACCGTAACAAAGCGGATGGACATAATGGAATGATCAGTTTAGCAAAAAGCGAAATGAATTATGCTAGCGTTGCAGGCAAGCAAGCGCGCGTTGCAATAGAAACTAGTAAATCTTCTGAAGGAGATTATCTATCTTTCTTCGGTAAAAATAATGCATATATGGAAAAACAGTTAAAAGAAGTTGAACGATCATTTAGTCATGCTGAAGGGTTCCGTGGAATTGCTATTCACTCATTAGAGAGCTGGATGATACGTAAATAGTTGGTTATGTATGAGAAGTGCGACCATCTAGAAAGAGGTTGCTAGAAAAAATATTTTTTAAGCCCATTTTTAAAAACGTGAATAGGAGACTTTCTAATCATTTCAGCTAATCCTATTTAATGGATCTTTTATAGATTAGTTGCAATAATTATGTTGCTATTAGATGACTTCGGTACAGTGCCGAAGTCATCTTTTTTTTACAAATTGCAGTATATAGTAACTGCAATAAAAAATAATAGTCAACTTAATAGACTATATCACTTTCGAAGCAATCTAAAAATTATTCTCTAGAGTACCCCTACTGAATGTTGTATCGCTTTTATTGATACTAAATTCTCTACTCTCATATGGATTAACTTTAATTTATAAAGGGTATATTACTACGTGAAGGCTTGATTTACACACGACGTATGTTGCATTACATACGATTTGATTACTACACAGATATTCAGCCCTGTTCTATTCATGCATACTTTTAAAGACCAATTCCCCAACGAGATAAGCTACCTTATTTACATAGCACCCTTTTCCTCAACGTCATGATTAAAATGCCCGCACTTTTACAGAAAATGAACTCATTCTTCTTAGTTGAACGAAAGGAATCTATACGTTTACACTTACCAATACAATTAACTGAACAAGTTGTTTTTAATTGATACTCCTCACTATTGCCTGCCCAATAACTGAAATAACGAAACATGAATGTTACAATAAACTCTTTTCTTGTAAAGAATAGAAGATCTCTCGTCCCGGATCCACTAGTACATTTCTGTTCCGCATTGCCCGATGAATCCACTAAGCAACACGACGTTAGTGAAAGAATTTACCACTATTCACCAAAATCGAAAAGGTATTTTATAGCATGACAGTTTTCATTAAAAAATAAATATTTTCAATGATTTTTTTCTATGTGTCATTTACCTATGAATCTATAATCATATACAAAATCAGACTTTTGTAATGTTATTTTTGCAACTACATTTCAAACTTGATTTTTTTATTACACTTTTGTTAAACTAGCAACGTGTCAATTCAATGAACGGATCAAATTCATCATCTTGCATGAATCAGAACATGCTAGCTAGGCTGGCAGGAGGGGTTGACTACTTATTACAAGGAGCTGATGTGTATGACTACGGAAGAAGAAAAAGTACTGAATACTATGGAAGAAGATGAAACGGAAAAGGATTATTCCTTAGATCGTGTACCTTTGGAAGACCGCAATAAAAGTTGGCTGAGCATTACGAACATCACGTTCGGAATCGCAACTGCCATCTTTTATTTTCAAATGGGTAGTGTCATGGCTTTGCAATTCGGTGCACCAAACGCTATCGTTTCGGCTATCTATGCTATTATCGTCGCCGGCTTGCTTGGTACGGTCATTGCGTATTTATCCGCTAAATCCGGCATGAACGTTAACCTATTATCACGGGGTGGCGGATTTGGCTATATCGGATCATCGCTAACATCATTGATTTATGCTTCAAACTTTATTATGTATTGTGCATTTGAAGGATTAATCCTCGTTTCTGCTGTACACTATTTCACACCTGACTTTCCTAAATGGATTTTAATTGTCGTCTTTGGTACGCTTGTTATTCCATTGAATTGGTTCGGAATTGAGCAATTGGACAAGCTTCAAAAATGGTCCATGCCAATATTTATGGTGTTCCTAGTCGCAGCCATTGTATTATCGTTCATCAAACCGGCTGTTTATACAGGACCCGTATTCTCCTATATGCCTGAAGGCGTTCAGTTTGGTGGAACAGCATTATTGTTCTGTATCGGGATGCACAATGGAATTATGGGGTTAACGGCTTTACTCGCATCAGACTATGCACGTTTCCTAAAGCCGTCCGATAGAAAGTTCGGTTCAATTGCAATCGGTTTCATCCCACAGATTTTCTGTTATGGAGTAATGGGCGGACTTGGTATTTGGTTCGGTGTGCGATTCTTGGAAAAAGATCCAGGCGTATACATCGTACTGTTGTTAGGCATCGGTGGTGCATTATTTACGATGTTGACACAGTTGCGAATTAACGTCACCAATATCTACAGTAGTTCTTTATCGCTATCAAATTTTTTCGAGAATGTTTTCCGCTTCACTCCCGGACGCAGATTCTGGGTAGTTGTCTCAGCTGTAAGTGCAATCTCATTAATGCTTGGTGGAATCGTGGATCACTTAGATACTGTCATGACATTCCAAGGTGTTTTCTTATTTTCTTGGGCTGCTATTCTTGTGACAGATGCAGTAGTCGTTAAAAAGTGGATGAAAATAGGTCCCACTTATTACGTTGCGAGACAAGAATATTTATATAAATGGAATCCCGTTGGTGTTGCATCGCTACTTATAGCCAGTACATTCGGCTCCATTGCGGCATCAGGTTATCTCGGTATATTCCTACAGTCTACAGCTGCATTTATGGCTGCTATATTGGCTGCTGTATTGACAGTAGTCATCGCTATGTATACAAAAGGCAAATATTATTTAATACGAGAGCCAAATGATATTACTGCAGACGATAAACTAGGGTAATAGTAAGCTACTTGTGAAAACTGGATAAAACGTAAATAATAGAATATACATGAAAAAAGCCGTCTAATTGAGACGGCTTTTTTATGGCTGTAATATGCTTCAAATTCACGCTTTGTCATCTTGTTGATAGAAAACTGGCGGCACAGATCCAAATACTCTACGGTGATATAACATAGGGTCTTTATTTTTCTCGACTTTTAGGTCGATTACTTCGCCTATAATAATAGTGTGATCACCAGCTTCAACTGTTTGGAACGTTTTACATTCGAATACACCGAATGCATCCTCGATAATTGGTAATCCATTATCTGACATCTCCCATTTACATGTAGAGAAACGATCCTCTACACGACTCGCAAACGTACTACAAAGCTCTTGTTGATCACCTGCAAGTACATGCACAGCAAATTTACCGCCCTCTGTGAATGCTTTAATAGAAGAAACTCTATGATCAATAGACCATAAGAGAAGCATCGGATCCAAGGATACAGAGGCGAAAGAGTTTACTGTCAGTCCAACTGGTGTGCCGTCTTCAGTTACTGCAGTCAGCACTGTTACACCAGTGGGGTAATTCCCCATAATTTCTTTGAATAAATTCTGTTGTTGTTCTTTTTTCATGAAACATTCTCTCCTTTATAAGTAAGCCAATTTGCGTAACGGATTTAGTCCATCACTTTTGAGGTAGGCATGTCTATATCCATCATAGCACTTTCACCACCTTTCTTCAGTTTTCTCTTCTTGTAATCACTATTCTTTTGGAGTATGCATTTTTTCACCACATTTCATTTATTCTGTATTGTCATTACCGTTACTAAAGAACCACTTGTGAAATTTTAGGTTTAC
Source organism: Sporosarcina sp. P7 (assembly GCF_002743425.1). Taxonomy (NCBI): domain Bacteria; kingdom Bacillati; phylum Bacillota; class Bacilli; order Caryophanales; family Caryophanaceae; genus Sporosarcina; species Sporosarcina sp. P7. The sequence continues at coordinate 58,765 of NZ_PDZF01000006.1, forward strand.
AAAACTAAAATGAGGATATTATTAACATAAGAAAGTCTACCAAACATCTAGAGGAGGATATTAATAATGAATTTTAATAAACTTAAGAAAAGTAATTTATTGAAAGTAGGAACAGCTGCTATTTTATCTGTGGGTGTTCTAAGTGCTTGCGGAGATGACGATCCTGGTATAGATGAAAATGACGACGTTGAAGTAGATCAACCCGCTGATGTAACGCCAGATGATGATGTAAATGTGGACGAGCCAGAAGTAGACATGGAACCTGATACAGATACTGAAGATAAAACTAATGATTAATAACCTATAGTCTGAACATTCCCCTCTGTAATCACTCAAATACGATGATTTATAGAGGGGTTTTTATTTTACATATTCATTCTGAGTTATTAATCACTCTATTCTTTCCATTTTAATGTGTAAGATCTTGGTACTACGTATAATCTTTCCCCATTCATCACACTATGATAAGTAGTGGTGCATTGGTAAATTATGAAAGTCATATATACAAGGAGGAGAGCAACGTGACAGAACCTAGACAACCTGAAGATACACAAAAAGGAATGAGTCGTAGGAATTTCATGAAAAACACCGGTCTATTAGCTGGTGGTCTAGTTGGTGGATCACTATTCGGTGGATTATTGACTAACCAGCTCCAAAAACCAGGCGCACCAACAAACACGGGAAAAGAAGATAACCACTTATTGGAGGCACGTACCTTCTTTAGTAATGCCGAAGACTTTCTTATACTTTCCGCTGCTACTGAAAGGCTGTTTCCCAAAGATGATTTAGGCCCAGGCGCTATTGAACTAGGAGTCCCCTACTTTATCGATCGACAACTTGCCGGGGAATGGGGAATGAACGCAAAAGAATATATGAAAGGACCGTTTTTGCAAACAGGTGCTACAGATCCATATGAAAACCAAGTAGATTCGACTCAAGACCAAGGTCCAAATGCAGAAACGCAAGTACCTACACCTGCCTTCAGGTATCAGACACCCATGACAAGAGGCGATATTTTCATGGAAGGTGTACATGCATTGGAACAAACGGCACAAGAGAAATTCGAAACAAACTTTCGTAATTTAGAACCGGAGCAGCAAGATGAGATTTTGCAGATGTTCGATGAGGGAAAAGGGAAAGTGAACGGTGTCTCGTCGACGACGTTCTTTAATCTATTACTACGTACAACCATTGAAGGCGCTTATGCTGACCCAGTATATGGCGGGAACCGTAATATGGAAGGCTGGAGAATGAAGGAATTCCCCGGTCCACGTATGAGCTATACAGCAGATATCGAAAAAGAAGACTTCATAGTAATGAAACCTGAAAGCTTACGGAATTATCAAGGTCACTGATAACGGGAGGAACTCATATGGCGAAAAAACTAAAAAAAGTAGATGTTGTCGTAGTAGGAAGTGGTTGGGCAGGTGGAGTAGTCTCTGCTGAATTAGCTAAAGCTGGCTATCAAGTAGTAACACTAGAACGTGGCAAAAAACAAGACCGACGGGACTATATCGGTGTTAAAGATGAATTACGCTACACTAATCGTTACGAGATGATGCAAAATCTATCTCCTGAAACCATTACGTCACGCGTGAACATAGAAGATACTGCCCTTCCTGTTCGGACTAGGGCAGAAATGATGGCTGGTACCGATTTGGGCGGTGGTAGTGTCCACTGGGCAGGTGCGACATATCGGTGGAGGCCGATCGATTTTGAATTGCGTTCTAAAACCATTGAACGTTACGGCAAAGAGAAAATTCCTGAAGGTATGACTATTCAAGACTGGGGCATCACGTATGATGAAATGGAACCTTATTACGATAAGTGGGAAAAAACCGCCGGTACTTCAGGCGAACCCGATCCACTTGGGGATAAGCGTTCTAATGATTATCCTAACCCTCCTATGCTAGCATCGCCAGCTGTAAAGTTATTTAAAGAAACTACTAAGAGAATGGGTTATCATCCTTATCAAGTTGCTTCTGGAAACTTATCACAGGCGTATACGAATCCGGACGGTGAAAAATTAAATGCTTGTATGTTCTGCTCTTATTGTACGATGTATGGCTGTGACTTCACGGCTAAATCGGATCCATTGGCTACAGTTATTCCAACTGCCCGAAAAACGGGAAACTGCGAAATTCGGACCAACTCTTTAGTGCGTCGCGTTCTGCATAAAGATGGAAAAGCGACTGGCGTACTGTTTACTGATACACGTACAGGAATTGAATATGAACAACCTGCAGATGTTGTCGTATTAGGTGCGTTTTCTTTCACTAATAATCGCTTATTAATGCTTTCCGAGATTGGGACACAGTACGATCCAACAACACGTAAAGGAACAATTGGACGGAACTTTAATGGACAATTTAACATCACATTCCTTGGAGCAAGAGGATATTTTGAAAAGAAGAAGTTTAACCTCTATATGGGAGCAGGTGCTCTTGGAGGTGCTATGAGTGACTTCGCCGGTGATAACTTTGATCACTCTAATCTAGATTTCATTAACGGTGGCGGCATCGAAATGCGCCAATATGGGGATGGTGCTATTTCGACGAACCATGTTCCTAAAGGGACACCCAAATGGGGACCTGAGTTTAAGAAAAACTCGATCCATTACGCGAATCGTTCGCTAGTTGTGTGGTATACACCTGCTGTCATGTCATGGTGGCATAATTACGTGGATCTAGACCCAACGTACAAAGATGAATACGGAGATCCCCTACTACGCATTACGAATCGTTACACAGATCAAGACCGCAACATTGCAAAATTTGGAATTGAAAAATGTAGCGAAATCATGAAAGAAATGGGGGCAGATATCATTGACGAAGATGAGGTTCCGGAAGAGTTTGACCATATATATTCAGGCGGTCACTACGCGGGCGGCATCATCATGGGGGCAGACCCTGAAACCTCTGCGGTGAATAACTACCTTCAAATGTGGGAGATGGACAACCTATTCGTAGTCGGCGGTTCAGCGTTTCCTCAATTCGGAGGTCATCACCCCACTTCAACTATTGGCGCGTTGGCATATCGTGCAGCAGAAGGTGTAGAGAAGTATTTAAAAGAAGGCGGTCCGCTTGTAGAAGCTAAGCAAGCAACACTAAATGCCTAATAATCCCTGCAGCCGAATAGATTTCGGCTGCTTTTCGTTATACAACATCCGTGCGTTTTGCAGTAATGTAAAAATGGTAATTTTATTCTTAGAATAACGTAATCTGTACTGCATGAACCTAACATTTGAAGCTTATTAAGAACAGCCTGAGTGTTTAGCGCAAGCAAGGCACATTCATTCCAGACGATAAAAATCCGAATTCACAGTGCAATACTACGAATCCGGATTTTTATCGTACATTAGATGCGACAAATCAATTCATCATCAACATTTAGGTGAAATCATTACTGAGAGTCGTCTAACTAGCTTCGTTACAATTGGGAAGGAAGTGCCTTGTGGACCGACAATCAGCCCTGCACGTAATGCAGTAAACAGAACTTTATTGCGCAAAGTTATCCGATAAAATGACATCCATATCTTCAAAAACACCTTGAAATAATTTCGCTGTCTTCAGCATAGTATGCACAAGATATACCGCAATGTCAGCACCAGCCAAGCTCTTCTCTGCATCTTTCATAGAAAACAAATCACAAGATCGCCACTTTAATTCATCTGTATTTTTCCGCTGATCTCCATTCTGCGACAGACTAATCACTTTGGCTTTTCCTTTAAGTCTTCCAATAAATTATGGCCAATATATCTACTCGCACCCGCAACAGCTACAACCAATTTCTTTTCTCTCAAACAGCCACACAACCTCCTGTACGTATACAATAAAATCACTCTATTTAAGAGTTTTATAAGCCTATTTATTTAAATAATACTATTTTAAGCAATAGTATTTGCTTTTTATATAAAATGTGTTTATACTAATAAAAGAACGATGAAAACTATATATGTTTTTCTAGTTTTCATTCTGTATATAAGGATAGGAGTACGATAAATGAAAGCACGTATTATGAAGGCTTTCCTCGAAGAAGTTCATGAGAAAAGTATGAAGTTCACAATGGACGATTTAGCCAAAAGGCTGGGTATTAGCAAAAGGACTTTGTATGAACACTTTTCTTCCAAAACGGAAATTTTAGATGCTATTATAGACTCAACATTACAGGAGTTCGACGAAAAAACCGATAGGATTATGAACGACCAAGAACTACCTCTTGTAGATAAGATTAAGAAAGTCATTACAGTCATTCCGAAATACAATGATTTTTATAACTGGCAAATCCTTGATCAGATGAAAAAAACGCATCCCGAACAATGGGAACGCGTCCACGCAGCACTTAATGAATGGGATGAACTTCGCGAATTGATTGAACAAGGAATTTATGAAGGAATCATTGCAGATCAAAACGTAGAGTTACTGATGAAGTTGATCATAGATGCAACAAACTTCACGCTTGATCGAAAGTTTTTCTATGAAAATCGTATGACTGTAACCGAAGCACTGGATTCCATAGTGGATATTCTGTTGTTTGGGTTTATTGTAAAGCAATGAATAAATAAACTGATAAAACAAAAATAGTTTTACCGTTTTACACAAAATTGAAAGCGAGATGGAATTATGAGCCTCCACGCAAGTGAGGTAACGAATGAAAATTGGCAAGATGTTGCCTATTTATCCGTACACGAAAACCAAAAGAACTTTATTGAAAGCAATTCATTTTCACTAGCACAATCACAATTCGAACCAGAATGGAAGTCCATTGGATTATATGATGGAGAAGATTTAGTCGGTTATGCAATGCATGGACGTGAGGCAGATACAGGCAATGTATGGCTTGATCGCTTTATGATCGATCAGCATCACCAAGGAAAAGGTTATGCCAGCAGATTCCTAACACTTCTACTTACCAGAATGGAAGAAAAGTATCAATGTGACAAGATTTATTTAAGTATTTATCCAGATAATAAAGCAGCGAAACACTTATATGAAAAGTTCGGATTTAGGTTAAATGGACAAATTGATGATTTGGGTGAATTCCCTTGTCTTATCATGGAACTTGACCTTCAAAGGAGTCCTTTGCAATGAGCTTTTCACCCAAGTCAAATCAATTGGATACGGAGCCAGTAGGACGTATCTTTTTGCGTTACTTAATACCGTCAACTATCGGTATGTTGTTGATGGCAATCAATATTGTAGCGGACGGCATCATGGTCGGTAATCGATTAGGTGCAGAAGCATTAGCGGGAGTCGGAATTTCGGCTCCCGTTTATACGATTTTTTTTGCTATTTCCCTATGGATTGGTATAGGTGCCGCCACGAAATACTCAATGGCAATGGGTGCCAAAGATGTGCAGAAAGCTCGTTCGATTTTCACACATGCTATTTTTTCCATTTTCTTATCCACTATTATAGTAGGTTTAACTGCTTTTATTTTTAGGGATCCGTTAGCTTACGCACTTGGAGCCAATACGACTACTTTCCCTTATGTTTCACAATATTTATTTGTCATTCTACTGTTTGGCTTTATCTTTACTGTAGAAAACACCTTTAGCATTTTCGTACGCAACGATGGAGCACCGAATCTGTCAATGACTGGGCTAATTGTGACATCTGTCGTCAACATCGTCCTGAATTATGTATTCTTATTTATTTTTGATTATGGTGTTGCCGGTGCTGCATCCGCCACCATTATTGCATCATTCATAGGAATGCTAGTACTCGCAACCCACTTCTTAAAAAAGAACAATAACTTGAAACTGATTCGCTTGAAGTTTAATAAAAAGCTGTTTCTAGCCATTCTATTTGTTGGATTTCCGAGCTTCCTTTCCGAGCTAGGGATCTCTTTCTTTACCATTACACATAATATCGCGTTTGAACGGATGGCCGGCACGGAAGGTGTTGCGGCCTTCTCTATTTTGAACTATGTACACAGCGTCATGCTCATGCTGTTCCTTGGAATGGGTGGTGCGATTCAGCCACTTATCAGTTATTATCAAGGCTCCGGCAACCAGGCAAGGATGAGGGAAACTGTAAAAAAGGCCACTCTCACCGTTGTCATTGCGGGTGCTGTGTTCTTCCTTGTCGGTCAATTCGCGGCAGGCCCTATCGTATCGATCTTCGGGGACTTCCCACAAGCCGTAAGAGATTTGGCTACTACAGGAATTAATCTATTTTTCTTCGCTTATTTATTCACAGGTACGAACTTTGTGATGATGACATATTATCAGTCTATCGGCAATGTACGGATGGCAATTTGGATCACTGCTTCTCGCGAAATTATCATTATGTTGATTTTCTTGATGATTTTACCCCGTTTATTTGGTTTGAATGGTATTTGGTTGTCCATTCCAGCCTCTGAGTTTGTCGTATTTGTTGGTGTCTACTTACATCAGAGGAACGCTACTCGGCATTCTTTAATTGGCAAATTTAGATAAAGCATATCAAATCGTAGTAACTGAATTAGTAGGTAGTAACTCATTCATTATAGAATACCCCTGATCATTGTCGCGTCAGGGGTAATTATCTGCTATAGAGAATCTTTAATCACACGCTTATAATTCAACACGGAAAGCAAACCAAATATAGAATATAGTGCTGTGTAGATTAACATTACGATAATCGTTGGTGTCAGCATTTCAGTACCGAATAAAAACCAGCCGGATTTTACAGCAAAATAGCTGTGTAAGAGACCGACGACTAACGGAATACCAAAGTTAAATAACTGCTTTCGTTGAATCCCTTTTAGTAAATCCATTTGTGTATAGCCTAATTTACGAAGAATAGTGTAGTTCGACTTTTCATCTTCACTTTCGTACATCTGCTTAAAGTATAGGATACAGCCTGACGTAACAAGGAACGCGAGGCCGAGGAATCCCACGATGAACATAATCATGCCAGCACTTTGCATCTGTTTCGTTCTTTCCTCAAGCTTTGATTCATGTCCTGCCCATTCGTTTATTCCCAACACATTAAATAGTTCATTCGCTTTTTCGAGATCATTTTCATTCTCGATATCCACGCCATGATACTCAGTAAATTCGGGTGTAATGGAAGGATCTTTATCTACACTCATTTTCCGGAATACTTGTTCATCCACTACCGCAACAACAAAACCATAAGTTACACGTGTTGGAAGAACTGCTACTCTTTCCGTCCCTTTCAGTGTCAGATTATATATATGCTCTTTGCCTTGGAATACTACTTGCTGATTCCTTTGAAACTTTAAGAATTTTTCCGTCAGACTATCTGAGTTGACGAAGAGCACTCCCTTTTCTGCTACGTCTATCTCCGACAATACTGCATCACTAATGACAATCATCTGTGTATCGGTATAACTCATATCTTGACTTTCTTCACCTGTAAAAGACATAACTCTCGACAAATCAACAGGTATAGTCAATAGATCAATAGCTGACTCTGAATAGGCTATGTCTTCACTGTCAAGTGTCTGCGTAAATTCCATTGCACGCATAGTATCAGGAATGGTAAAGTCGGCAGGAATAGTTCGCTCCACCGACTTCTCTACTGAGTAATACGATATATAACTTAATGAAAGTAATGCTATGGATAGTGCAGATAAAGATGTAATAATCATTAATAAAAGAGAATTGGATCTCATTCGAAACATAATCGAAGAGAGTGATAGCACGTCGTTAACGTTCAGATATCCCCCTTTGCGTTTACGAATCAAGTTAAAGATAAAGCTGACAGATCCTTTATAAAATAAATAGGTGCCTACGATCACAGAAGCTAGTATGACGATCATCACTAGAAATAGCTGATTTCCAAGAAATACACTACTAAATAATCGGGATGATAAATAATAGCCGAATACAATGAGGAGAATACCGAACACACCAATGACCGCCTGAAACACTGTCATATTTCTCGCCCGCTGTTGTGTCACGGTAGTCACACGGAACAACGACAATATACTTTGACGTTTAATGAATAGTGCATTCATGATCAAAATCAATACAAAGATTGCCGCAATCCTAGGGCTTTTTCTTTGTTGCAATGCACTCGTTCCGATAATACTTTATAAATAACCCTCAATAATTTATGACCGCAGGCGACCACGGCTTTCATCTTCGATCCCCGAGCGGAAATACGATAATAGAGTGAACTAAAGGCTGGATCCTTCGATCGACCGACCATCCCACCACTTGCATACAGTGCTGTTTTTAAATATTTATTCCCTTGGATGGTGCGTAAACTTTTTTCTTCCCTGCGCTTTCATTAGACCCTGGAGAAACCCCTGCCCAAGGAGCTAAATGTCCAACTGTTAGAAAGGCCTCTATATTTGGGTCAATTTCTCCTAAAATAACAGCGGCACTCTGTAGTTTCACACCAGGGATTTCCATCAGCAGCGCGTACTCTTCCGGAAAGTACTCCAAAATAAAGCGTTCAATGTCTTCCTCTATCTGCTTGATCTTTCGTGAATAAAAATGATATTCCTCGAAAGAATCTTCCAATAATCGACGATTGATTCTACTAAGTTTCCCATCCATCGCGGTCAATAAATCCTGCGCAGAGGCTTTCACACGTCCATGTCTACATGCCTCTATCCGTTCGATGCTTAATACTTCTCCGTCAATAAATAGTCGGAGTAAGGCTTGTCCTGTCTTTGAAAAAATATTCGACAAGTAGCCAGTGAGTTTAATATTGGATCGTTGAAGCACATTGTGTAGTTCGTTTTTGGCCTGCGTTCGTTTTTGCATGTAGGACTGTCTGCGCCTCGTCAGTAATCGCAATTCCATCACATCGAAGTCGGGAATATACGAAGCCTGAATAAGACCACAACGACCCAACTGGGCAATCCATTCGGCGTCTTTCATATCTGTTTTTCGTCCAGGAACATTCTTAATATGTTGAGGATTGGCAAGTGTAATATGAAACGGAGCTATAGAAATTTTATTTCCACGTTCTACGACGTAATCGGCTGATCGCTCGTGATAAGAAGCTCATCCAGTTTTTATACAGGTTCGGCAAAACCCATTAAACGTACGGATTTGTATTACCTATCTTCATTATACTGGACGTGCTACCTTTCCGTCATGGCAGAGATTGTGAAGCAATCATATAGTTTCTTATGTGCTATTAGTTTATCTTATATTCACACATAATGAAAATAACCCAGTTGAACAGATACTACATCTGTTCAACTGGGCTACTAGTAAACTCTGATTAATTCTTTTCAACGACATCAAGTTCCGTCCAATCAAATTCACCGTTTCGAATCTTTTGACGACGTTCCTTTGTAATATAATCACGCTCGGGATCTTTATGGTAATCTCCAACCTTTTTAGGATCACCTTCGGGGCGATCATGTGATAACACAAACGCAGCTAAATCGGCAGCCTCTTGATCAGTCAGCGTACCTGCCTGACCTTTAGGCATATTGTTTTGAATGTAACCTGTTGCTTTATTGATACGGTTAATACCTGCTGCTTCATTAAATGAACCATCCCCCCAAAGTGCCGGACCTGTATGGTCACTTGTACCTGAACCATCTCCTGCATGACAAGAAATACAGTTTTTAGCTGTAAACAGTTGCTGACCGTTTTCGACATCTGGTTCAGGAATTGAATCTTTATTGTTATTCATTCTCCATGTAATATCCTCATCCGTCTTTACATCTTTTGAGATGAACGTCAAATATTCAACCATCGCCTTCATATCCTCACTGCCTTGCTCAAGTTCCGCTCCATTCATACTGCGGATAAAACACCCATTGACACGATCTTCAATCGTCGTCCATTTTCCATGATGCTCTTGCGGATATTTCAAAGTCACTCCGACCATCGGTGAATTTGCTGACAGTCCGCCATCTCCATGACAGCTGATACAAGACAGACTATTACCCACGTTTTCAGGAAGTAATGCATTCGTATTATCAAAAAGTTCTTTCCCTCGTTCGATTTTTGTAGTTTTTGGATCATCAGGGTCTAGGTTTTGTAAGTTTTCGCGGATATCTGCTTCGCTATATCCTTTGTCTTGGCCACATGCACTTAAGATTATCAGTAACAATAATAACATTGTGCCGACTGATTTGCGTATATACACCAATATATCACCCCTTACATTACATGCTCTAGTAATCACGTACCCGTTTCTACATTTGATATAACAACTTTATTCAAAAAATAAATATTTTTCTTTAGTTATGTATCACCAAGCCTTCTATTAAGCCTTATTTTCCATGAAATATCTTTCTCTCTTTATAAATTTAGTAATTCTATGTTTTATTCCAAGTAGACAGGGAAGGGCATTTAAGTAAATAGTATTACATATAGGAAGGAAGTTATGTGAGTGAAAAAAATCCGTTTATTGTTTCCGCTTCTACTACTTTCCGGCTGTTCAAATATCACTGTACTAAATCCTAAAAGTACTACAGGTAAAGATCAGGCTTTTCTAATTTGGCTCGGTTTCGGTATTATGTTTCTAGTGCTTGCAGTTGTATTTTTTTTACTCGTCAAGATCATCATTACATATCGTTATAAGAAAGAACGGGAACATGATCCCACTCACTATTTGAATGATAAGCAAAAAAGACATCTTCAACTAGCTTGGACAATCATTCCCATTATACTACTCGTCATATTAGCTATTCCTGCTCTCTGGATTTCATATCATCAATCCCCAGTGGCTGAAGCTGAATCCCGCCATGAAGGTGTACATATTCATGTTTCCGCCAAACAATTTCAATGGACATTCACTTATGATACGGATAAAACAGAAGAAAACTTACTCATATTACCTGAAGGTGAATCAATCATTCTCCATCTGTCCACAGAAGATGTGATTCACTCATTCTGGGTACCGGAACTTGCGGGTAAAGTTGATTTAATCCCTAACAAGCCTATTGTCTATGAGATTAAAGAGCCTGAAATAGGTGTCTACAAAGGTAAATGCGCCGAGTATTGTGGTATTCAGCACGCAAATATGACATTTACTGTTAAGGTTGTTTCCAAAGAAGAATATGAAAACTATATTAATAATTAAGTAAATGGTAGCATCCCGATGTTGCCATTTACGCATACTGTTAGGAGTGAAAACTATTATGCACATCCCACTTTTCGGAAAAACGATCTTTCTGACGATCGATCTGGTCATCGCTTGGAGCCTGCTCATTATCTTGCTTTCTACTGCTATCATTTATGTAGTCAGAAAACATAAGTATCCCGTCATTTGGGAGTACATACGAACAACCAATCATCGGAAAATCGGTACATTGTATATGATATTCGGTTTTCTATTTTTCCTGAGGGCAGGTCTTGACGCCTTACTCATCAGAATGCAACTAGCCTTACCGAATAATAACTTTATGGTCTATCAGTTAGAGAAATATAATGAAACCTTCACGTCACACGGTACTATGATGATCTTTTTCGCAGCAATGCCTTTATTGCTCGGATTAATGAACATAGCCGTACCATTACAAATCGGGGCACGTGATCTAGCATTTCCATTCTTGAATGCATTGTCCCTATGGCTGTTTGTCGCAGGTGGCGTTATGTTCGGTTCAGCCTTTTTCCTCGACAGCTCACCTGCTGTTGGCTGGACAGGCTATGCACCTTATTCAACAGTTCAGTATACACCAGGAGCCGCCACCAACTTCTATGTTTTTGGTATCCAGATTGCAGGCTTCGGTACTTTATTAACCGCGCTGAATATGATTGTCACTATCATTAGGAACCGTGCGCCCGGCATGAAATTAATGCGCATGCCTTTATTTCCTTGGGCTGCTTTAATCACTTCTTTCTTGATCTTGATCGCATTTACAGTACTTGCAATTGCACTGTATTTACTAATGTTCGACCGACTTTTCGGGACGACATTCTTCTCAGGCGAAGATGGTGATCCTGTCTACTGGCAACATTTATTTTGGTTCTTCGGACACCCCGAAGTTTATATTCTGGCATTGCCGGCATTCGGACTGTTCTCGGATATTATCTCGACCTTCTCAAGAAAGAAAGTATTTGGTTATCCAGCAATGGTTGTCTCTTTACTGATGATTGGTGTGTTAGGATTCATGGTCTGGGTACACCATATGTTTACTGTCGGTCTCGGGCCAATCATCAATACGTTTTTCGCTGTGACTACAATGGTCATTGCGATTCCTACAGGTCTGAAAGTATTCAACTGGCTATTTACTATGCGTGGTGGAAAAATTGTGTTTACTGTTCCCATGCTATTTGCCATTGGTTTTATTCCATCGTTCGTTATGGGTGGAGTGACAGGCGTAATGCTCTCACTGACCGCAGCGGATTTTCAATTCCATGACACGCATTTCGTTGTAGCACATTTTCATTACGTCATTTTGGCTTCTACAATCTTAGGGATTTTTGCAGGGCTATATTATTGGTATCCCAAAATCACCGGCTTCAAGCTGAACGAAACATTAGGGAAATGGCATTTTTGGTTATTCCTCGCAGGTTATCACATGACATTCTTGCCAATGCACATCACGGGTTTACAAGGAATGCCTCGTCGGGTCTACACGTATGGTTCAGATGAAGGTATCACCGCTTTAAACTTTACAAGTACGGTTGGTGCATTCCTGATGGGGATCAGCATCATCGTTTTCATAATCAATATCGTAAGAACCACTCGCCACGCCCAGCCGGCAGGAAACGATCCATGGAATGGTAGGACCCTAGAGTGGAGTGTCGCCTCTCCATCGCCTGAAGACTCCTTCACACCTATGCCGTTGGTTGAAAGAACAGATGCTTATTGGTATGCAAAGAAACATAACGAAAACATGAAAGTAGCAGAAAATCCTCGTCACGCTCCGATTGCGAAAGATACGTTATTACCATTCCTAATGGCTTTGGCGATATTCGTAACAGGATTCGGTTTGATCTATCAATCTTATTGGATTGCCGCCATTAGTGGCGCTACCATATTCGTTCTATTCATCGTCCGCTCATTCAATGATGAACGGGAATCGGTTTACGGAAGGGGGGATGTAAAATGAATAATGCAGAGACAGCTTTATTTAAAGATAAACAGTTAGGCTTCCTTATCTATCTAGGAGTGGAAGCAATCATGTTCATGGTATTGTTTATCACCTATTTCATTTATACCCCTGCTTCAAGTGGCCCACAACCTTCCGATATTTTCAATTGGAAAACTGTTGTATTGGCTTCAGTCTTCTTACTTTCGAGTAGTGGAACGATTTTCATGGCGGATCGTTATTTAAAGAAGGACAATGGGAAAGCTACAATCATTTGGTTGCTCATCACACTTTTGTTAGGCCTCGCTTTCCTTGGGGTTGAAATCAATGAGTTTGCGTCTTATATTCAGGCAGGCTATACCACAAGAACTAACGTTTTTATGGGTGCTTTTTATGTATTAGTTGGTCTCCACGCAGCCCATGTGGCATTCGGTTGCGGTTGGCTCACGATCATACTTATTCATTTCAAAAGAAAGATTCCATATACCTTGTTTTTAGAGAAGCAAAAGATTTTCTCTTACTACTGGCAATTTGTGGATCTTGTTTGGATCGTGATTTTGGTGATTGTTTACATCCCTTATTTATGAATAAACAGAATAACGCGCTGTTGAAAGTTATTTACACTTTCAACAGCGCATTTCTTATTTCAAATAAAATATCCCACCATTCACCACATCTACCGTAATGCGCGGTTTAAAACGCTCTTCCATCGCTTGCTTCTCCATCTCATAGCACTCAGGTTTCGGTTCCTGCCCCTCATAGAAATAATCTAATACTGCTTGGTCTTTCCTCCATCTCTTTTCCGCTTCCTCCACCCACGTTAGATCTTCCCCTTCAATTACTTGAGTGATCACAGTATCCAATCGATCAAGTGCGCGAATAGGCGTGATGATATAAGGTAAGTGAAATACTTGTTCAGACGATTGCTCGGACAAATCTCGCATACCAATAGTCTCCTGGAACTCTTTTACGACAGTACCCGTCATCAAATTGATGCCTACTGAATACAGTATTTCCTTCGTTTGATGGCTGGTGAATGACACTTTATAATTTACACCCACCCACGGAGTTAAAATCCGCCGTTCGTTAGTGTCTGCTATGCGCTCGTACATTTTCACATACTGCCCCATCTCTTTGGTCAATCGAAATAATTGATGTAGCCGCGGAGATCCTAGATGAATTACTTCTCCTTTCATCCCGTTTTGCAACTGCTGCATGTTTGTAATTAGCGTGAGCTGTGCCGGATTCGGTATTTCATTGACGCTTTCAATATACCTCCAATAAAAAGGGCGGTTCATAATTCGTTTATCCATATCGATGGTTAGTTGCACAGTTAGATAATGTTCATTTTCATGAAGTATTTCACAGTTATTTTCCGTGAAGAATCTGTGAAGATACGTATGGATTTCTGTCGAATGCATACATTCTCCTCCTTCACACAGACTGTTCTTTCATTTCCAAAATATCATCTAGTTCGCCTACAACTTGTTCGAACGTCTCAATTTTTCCTTGTAGCACTTTCACCACATGGTCATCAATCGTTTCTTTTACAGCCAAATTATAAATCTGTACATCGTGTTCTTGTCCTAGTCGATGTACCCGACCAATCCGCTGTTCCAATTTCATTGGATTCCAAGGAAGATCATAATTGATGACGTGATGGCAAAATTGTAGGTTAATCCCCTCTGCTCCAGACTCTGTCGCGATTAACACTTGCGCTTGCTGCTTAAATAAATGCTTAATCCACTCCCGGCTGCTTTTGCTTAACTTACCGTTGAAAATAACATTCGAAATCCCATTCGCATACAGATAGTCACTCAAATATAATTGCGTCATACGATATTCAGTGAAAATAATCACTTTTTCGTTCGCTTGTGCAATCAATTCGGCCGCCTTTTTAGCTTTAGAATGAATCGTCAATTTTTCCAACTGATTGATGACATCTTCCACATAGGAGATTTCTTCCACCTGCTTACATTCCTGCAGTTTCTTCTTCAATGTAACCATTGTGGCGTCGGGGCTACTACACATTTCCCTTTGTAAAGTCATCGTGGAAAATGCATCGGAGAATAGCGGAGATATTTGTTTCAGATTGGATATAGCGGTGTAGGCCTGTCTTTCATTGTCCGTGAATGTGATAGGAACTGTATGAATCTTTCTTGTGGACCATTCCACACCCGTATCCTGCCGCCTATTACGTACCATGACTTGGCTGACTAGCTCTTTTAAATAACTATCTCGCTCTTCATCACGATTTTTAGCAGAAAACACTGAGGAAAACTCCTCATAGTTTCCTAAATGGCCTTGTTTAAGTAACGTCACTAGATAAAACAATTCAAACGTATCATTTTGGATCGGTGTTGCTGTAAGCAATAAACAAAATTTCTTCTTCAAACTTTGTACAAATTCATAACTGATCGTCTGATGATTTTTTAATTTATGCGCTTCATCTACAATAATCAAATCATAATCTTGCGCAAAAATTTTCTCCTTATGCGGACTGCGTTTGGCTGTGTCCATACTCATGACGACTACATCTACATAATCGAGCTCATAATTCTTTTTGTACAACAGCGCAGGGATGTGGAATTTCGTATATAGCTCTTCCACCCATTGATTAACTAGAGAAGCTGGTACTAGTATCAGCACTTTTTTCACGAGACCTCGCAGCAAATATTCCTTAATAATCAGACCTGCTTCAATGGTTTTACCAAGCCCGACTTCGTCCGCCAAAATCGCTTTACCGTTCATCTGTTCAATCACTCGTTCAGCCGCTTTTATTTGATGAGGTAACGGTTTTACATTTGGTAAGTAAGCAAGTGACTGCAATCCAGTAAAATCAGTAATTAAGTTGTTTTTCGTGATCTCATAGCTCATGTTATACAGCACCGCATTATTCCATGGTTCATGGTTTTCAAGTCGTTGAATAAATCCTTCTTTCCAAGAAGACGATCTTTCAATTAGCATTCCAATCACCTCAACTAGCTTGTATGTTTTGATTAGAATACCCCAAAAATTTAATATTATGATAAACAAAAATGACCCTCCGCATACTGAAGGGTTTTAGGACTTGCATCAATTAGATTTCAAAAGCGATAAAGCTTCCTTCGTCATCAAAATCGGTGATATGAAAGACACGGTCTGAGAATGATTCTGCGACGGCTGTATCTTTTCCTATTGCTAATGTAAGTACTTTGAACTCCTTTTGTTTTTTCTTATCATTGAATTCCGTTAGAAAACTTTCGCTAATCTCGTCTTCTCCATCACTAACAAAAATGACATCTGCATGTTTAAATGTACTGTCATCTATTACTTCAAGGACGCCTTGCAGTGATAGTGTAAAATCTGTTCCCCCGCCCAAAAATGTTCTGGCCAGTCGTGCAATTTCATTTGACGTAATCTTACCTTTAGTGAATACTTCTTTTTGAATGGTTGTAGAAAATAATAGAACGCATAAATCCCGGCGTTGTTTCTTGGCGATGGATAGAAGTGCCAAGATGAACCCTTTTGACTGAGTATCAAGCAACTTCATACTTCCCGATTGGTCAAGACAAAAAACAATTGGACCTTTGCCAAGATTTTCTCGCTTCTTCTGTTCAAACTGCATAGTATTTCCTTCCGCAAAACGCCGCAGAAAATCTTTTCTCATCGACTCATTTGAATATAGTCCTAATTCCATCGGCAAGAGACGTTCTATTTCATTTCCAATAGTTACGCCACGTCTCTCTATCGCCTCCACATAGGTCGTCTTCTGCTTTTCCCGCGCCACTTCTTGAAAACGACCAGCCCACTCTGCAATTTCCTGCATTTTTGGATCCATCGCTAGTTGATCCGCTACTGCCAGTTGTTCACGTAACGGCACTTTTTTTAACTCTGCGTCCCCTTTACCGGCACTGCACCCGCCTATCAGAGATATCAGGCTGTCTTTTACTTTAATCGATTCTTCAACCGCTTCATCGATTGCTTGCAAAAATCGTTCGCCATTTGTTTCGAGTGTAAATTCCAGCTGATCATTTAACTTATCAGTAGCATCGGCCAGTTCTTGGACAGATCCGTCTTCTACGTCCTGTTGTCGATCCGAATGTTCAATCGGCACGTCATCTTGTAGCGCTTCTACAGCTTCCATTTTCTTTAGTAATTCTTCATCCATAGCTTTTGCTTCTGCGAGCCATAGATTGATTTTCTCAACCAACTTTACGGTACAGACAGTTGCAGCCAGATCGTCCAATCGAGTAAAATTTCTATATTCCTCAAACTTTTCATCTTTCATTAGCTTTTCCATAATGGTCTTATTCGTTTTCAGTGCTGGATCCATTAGCTCAAGTAAAATTCGTGGTTTCATTTTATATAACGATGCCCAGACATCGCCTAGCAACGCTTCAGTAGTAGGTAATTGTCCTTCTTCCCTGACCTTTTGCAAACCGTCTGACATCCCGAACAGTTCTTTAAAGCGTCTTTTATCAAATGCATCTGTATTCAGTACGGAGCGATGATCTCTAATTATTTTACTTCTTTTCATTAAATATCACTCCTTTTACATTCTGAAGAAGATACCACGCCGCTCACTATTTCCCTCTTTCTTTTCGTTCATTCCACCGTAGTATGCAGTATCCATTCGGCTGCTTTCTACTTCATTTTTCAAGGAAATAATTTGTTTTTGTAAATGATCCACTTCAGTAGTACGGCTACCATTCTGCTCTTTTAAATTATTGAGTTCTATTGATAAAGCAGAAATTTTCTGGACCGCTTCCATACCTGCTTCTGTTGACTGGTCACGCAATGCGCAATCATAGATCTCATTCGCTTCATTTTCAATTGCTGAAAGTCTTTGTGCTAAACTATCCTGTGAATGTCTACGGACAATACGGCAAACCGTCTCTTTTTGATCCAAAGTCTCCCAGAGAGCATTCTGAAGAATCACCATATCAACCGGCTGTACGGATTCTCTTTGATTGATCAAAGCTCTCGCTTGCAAGATACTTAAAGATTGTTTGAATCGACGATCCGACGGCTGTATTCCTTCGTCCTGGAGTTCTCTTCGAATTGTAGACAATGTATCATATACTTCATCTGAAATATGCACTTTATTGGTCATACTTTGAAGTTGCACTAACTCATCCAAATGCATAGTCGGAATTTCGACATGTTCGCCTTCATCTTTCATCATGGATACAAAGTTCGATTCATCTGCAATGAAATTAATTTCAAATCGTAATAGGAAGCGGTCAAATAAAGCTTCTAGACCTTCGCCTTCCTCGGGATATTCGTTGGAAGCGCCAATGATTGACATTAAGGGTGCTTTGATAGGTTGTCCATCATTATAAAATAGTCTTTCGTTGATTAAGGTCAATAAACTGTTTAATATAGCAGAGTTTGCTTTAAAGATTTCATCTAAAAATACCAAATGTGCTTCTGGCATTTTTGTTGCCGTATTGCGCTTATATACGCCTTCTTCTAAATCTTTTAACGACAGTGGTCCAAATACTTCCTCCGGGGTACTGAATCTTGTCAGTAACCATTGAAAATAGGACGTGCCATTCACGATTTTTGCTAGTTCTACTGATAGTGCAGATTTCGCTGTACCAGCTGGCCCAATCATTAACATATGTTGTTTGGATAGGAGAGCTATTAAGATCCCTTCTACCTCGTTTTCACGTTCAAAGAACTTTGCATTCAATGCCTTTTTTATTTCATGTAACTTCTTTATAGTAGTTTCCATATAGACATCTCCTCAATTCATCATAACGAACCATTGTTTTCTTTATGTAACAGTGTGACTGTAATCTGATGATTTTAACCGCTCAATCCATAATTCCTTAATGGATTATTACTGATGGCAAGCTTATTCTCTAGGAGCGATAAACACAGCAAACATCTAAAATCATAACAACGCTCCACACGCTGTATAAAAAACACCCCTTAAGCTTGACTCTTTGTAAAAGTCTAGCTTAAGGGGTGTTAATTTTTAGTAAGATTTATCACTTTGAATTCTTTGATAAAATGCTTCAAAGCCTTCTTTAGATTGATGTACAGCAAAGGCATTGTTGAAAGTATGTCCTCTTCCGTCGACAACTCATTAGTTACAGATGCTCTTAGCGATCCATGACTAATATGTTTTCAATGACTTAACCAAGTTTCTCATTCCATTTAGGATTCATAGATAGAGTCCTCCTGCTTGATGCTGGATCAACTCAACGTTGACATCCAGCATCATCTATCCAACCAAGTATAATTTATAAGAAAATACAGTATTATTCTTTAAATGATAAACCCTCTTCTTCTAAAAAATTTCTCATAATTGGTAAGGAAGCGGGTCCAATGCCATGGTTTTTCAGAATTTCTTTTTCGGTGTATTTTGATAGTTTTTGTAAAGTATCAATACCATTATGAACTAAGGCATTTCTGGCAGGTGAGCTTAATTTCGATAGGAATCCACTTTTTGGTTTATTCTCTTTATCACAAGTAGGGCAACTTGTGCAGTCACTACTTTTGTAATAAGTATGCCCTTTTTCACAAACCTTTAAATTCATTTTTGCTTTCAATAGTAACACTCCCACTAATCTCTAAATCCAATATAACATACTTCCAACAACTGCCTTCTACATTTTCGATATGACAATACAAACCAAAATAAAGATTGCTATCAAAATAAAGAATGCTTTCAAAACGTAGTAGGGACTATTTGTTAAGGTAGCAGCAAGTAGCTCACCTATTATAGTTCCATCCCCTGAACTTGATTTTTTACTATTCTTTTCATGGTATTCCTTTGAGTAAAGAATTCCAAATGCCAGTGTCAATATTGCTATAGATCCTGCAAGAATTTCTCCCCATCCCCAAATCAAAACGTTTTCCTGCTTTCTAAATTTTAATTGACCTTATTCAACTAACTTGCCACTTTAATTGAACTAGAAAAAGACGTTTAATTAGCTCAATGTTGCAATCAACTAAAACAGTTATTCTACCATGCGACAGGTTGTCACCTGTTGACTTTACATAGAACTTCTTCTTTTTTCTTAATACATATAAAATATCTTCTCTTTAATTAGCTTCCTATGGTAATCGCATTTCCTTTATTTTGTAAAGTAGATACTATACTTAATGCCGCAAGATAGCTTGTTTTAGGGTTGTTTGGCATTGGCTCATTTTCGATTAGTAAATTCATTTTACCGAAATCACCTTTCGCTTCAATAAGATGTGTATTCCGTTGAATATTCGGATCTGCTATCACGCGTACTGCCGTTTTATCCGCACCTAGTCCTGCAATGGATAATAGCAATGCAACATTGACGTTTTTAGGGAATTTTTCAATTGCATCTAAAGCTACACCATCAAAAATACATTCTTCTGCAGACTTCACATCTAGCCCTAGTGATGGATAAGACTTTTTAGTCGTAATGCGTACTTCCTTTAATCCACCTAGTGAATTGGCTGATTGTAGAAGATCTAGTCCACCAATCGCTCCTGAAGGTAGGTAAATATGTTGCTGATTCTTACGCGCTACTTCTCTCATTTCATTCAAATATGCAACATCTTTAAATACCCCAATACTGCTCAGTATCATGTCTTTCTTATTCACCAGCACTTCTTCCATATGCTTCATCGCTACTTCAATCGTTGCTGCTTCCACGACTACATCCATAGGAGATTGAATGAACTCCTGAAAGTCCGTATAGAACGTTGCGCTGTACTGTGTTTCTAGTCTCGGCCCCACCTCTAGGTTTCGACCGAATATGGAAATAACTTCACCGTCCACTTTGCTGTTCCAGTTGATACTTTCTAAAAGATACTGCGCAATATTGCCAGTCCCAATTATGCCGATTTTCATTTTACAACACCTCTTCCTTCAGTATATACACTTCTTCCAGAAATGGATGACTTTCTCTTTCAATACCCTATCTATACATAAACAACGCAAAGTACGAATAGGATGATATGGATAACAGATAGATAAATTAGGGGGTATGTATGAGTGGCTGGTTATACAGATAATTATGAACGGGATACGTACGGTATTATTGATTTTTGGGTGCGCAATAACTTTGAACATGGTGAGTTTTTCGATCGAGAAATCAGTCATCATGAGTTAGAGTTAGCACGCGCCAATCAGCAAATGATCGACCGCATGGGGAAAATTTTTAAAAAGACTGAATCTAAAACCGGTGACATCGGATTAATTATCGACGAGGCAAAGAGTTCTACAAAAGAGTTCGCTGATTTACTCCTGCATACGATGGATCGTGCGTTACATTGCGATGTAATTATTTCTACCCCTACTTCCCTTCTTGATCACATGATTCGAGAGGCTGAGGAAGCCGAGCGTGTGTTCAAATTAATTGAAACGAATTCTTACATCACACCAGCGGATGCAACACTACATGAGAGCAACTTCTGGCTTCGTCAAATGCTTGACCACTTACTATTCATCAGCCATTACGTGGATGCTTCTAACTATGAATTACACGATCAAGTGCGCGCGATGACTAGGAAGTTTGAAAACCTTTTACTACAAGCGCAAGCTTTGAAGACGATCATTCGAAGACCACGTAATGAAGTATCACCTGTGTTAAATACATTCAATCAAATGGTGATAAAAGAAGCAAAAGCACTCGAAGCTTTCAAGCTAGAATTAAGTGACCTAATCAAAGCATGTGCCGCAGTTACAACGGCTCCGCCGGATTTGCTGGAACATATTGCGAGAGAAGCCCACCATCTGTGGAAAAATCTCGAAGATCAGGTTGTAAACTAATTTCCAGGAAAATATTTCACGATGTGAGCAAGTGAACACACACTCAAGAATAATAGAAGTGATAGTTCCAATTAACAAGCTTTCATTTTGTGATTGAAGAATAGGTAGTACGAGTACGTAGTCTCCGATCAGTGCAAAAAAGAGATTGTCACGCTATATCAGCGTAGACAATCTCTTTTTTATTTCACTATGGTCACAGGACACTCAACGTGCTTCATCACCTTATGACTGACGCTACCTAACACCATTTCCTGTAATGAATTTAAACCACGACTGCCGATAACTAGTTTGTCGATTTTTTTTAGATTTACATAATTTATAATTTCCTGGCTTGGATTCCCTTTAAGCATGATCACTTTCGCATCCACAGCCGCCTCTTTTGCCATGGCTAAAATCGGTTGCATCTTTTGTTCTCGTTTCAGTGATAGACTTTCAGGGCTTTGTGATAACAGCCTTTCATCCTTTGCCTTGCTAAAATCCTGTACATAGATAATCTCTAACGTAACTTTAGGTAAATATTCCGCTAGCATAATCGCATGTTTTGCGGCACGCATCGCATTTTCAGACCCATCAATCGCTACAGCAATTTTCATATCGTTCACTCCCTCACAATAATTTTTCATATAATTGTTCACTTGAAGAATTTAGTCCACGAATCGTGACTGCTGTCCCTTTACTTTCAAGCTTTGATACCACTTTTAAAATGGCACCCACTGCAGATTCATCCCACAGCTGACTATTTTCAAAATCAATAACAATTTGCTTTTCATGTATCTCATCAAATGCCTGGATAAACTTCGTCGTAGAAGCAAAAAATAATGGACCTTGTATTTTATAGATACCCTCTTTATTCGTTACCGAGACACGCGATATCTTCGCAACGAAGAATAATGCACTTAGAACAACCCCGATCACTACACCAATTGCCAAGTTATGCGTGTATAAAATAATCACCACTGTTATCAGCATAACAATAGATTCTGATCGTGGTGCAGTTCGAAGAAATTTAAACGATCCCCAGTTGAAAGTCGTAGCCGCCACCATAACCATGACGCCTGCAAGAACAGGCATCGGAATTTTGACGACCAAATCCCCTAATACCATAATCAAAAACAGTAAAAATGCTCCAGCAGTCAATGTAGATAATCGACCTCTACCACCCGATTTGACGTTTATGACGGATTGCCCTATCAACGCGCAGCCTGCCATTCCACCAAAGAATCCAGTGATGAAGTTAGCAATACCCTGTCCGCGTGCTTCACGGTTTTTATTGCTCGGTGTGCCTGTCATGTCATCCAGCACTTGCGAAGTCAGCAACGACTCTAGTAACCCGACAATCGACAGTGCCAATGAATACGGTAAAATAATTTTCAGGGTCTCAAAGTTCAATGGAATATTAGGGAAAAAGAATGTTGGCAATGAACTCGGCATCGCCCCCAAATCTCCGATCGATTGTAATCTAACTCCACTGAACAGCGCAATGGCTGTCATAACCACAATCGCAATCAGCGGAGCCGGTATCAATGTAAAGAAACGCGGTACTGCATATACTAAAATCAATGTAGCGATCGCAAATACATACGTCATCATACCCGAACCAATCAAATATGGTAGCTGTGTAATAAAAATCATAATTCCTAGCGCATTTACAAATCCTAACATCACGGAGTTCGGTATGAAGCGCATTAAATTTGCGACGCCTAGTGAGCCTAAAATCAATTGAATAATACCCGTTAAAATAGTGGCTGCCAGTACGTATTCGAGACCATGATCGGCCATTAAACTGACAAGTACTAATGCCATGGCACCCGTAGCAGCCGATATCAATCCAGGTCTGCCTCCGACAAACGCAGTAATAATGGCAATAGTAAATGATGCATATAGCGCGACACGCGGATCAACCCCAACGATAAACGCAAAAGCCAATGCTTCCGGAATGAGCGCTAGTCCTACGACTATACCTGCCAATATATCGGCGCGCACATTACCAAACCATTGCTGCTGGAAAGTTTGCATATTGTTCCCCTCTCGTCATAAATAAGTTCATACTATCTTAAAAGACAAACAGCATATCATTTCTAGTCCCATAATAGAATCATTTTAGGAAACAATCTGGATACATAGGGTATAGATATATTCGTCCGATTGTAGGTGAACAGCCAACTAATCAAACAATACACCTCCTAACACTATATACGATATCAAAGAAGAAACTGGTATCAGTAAGTCAACATTTTATCACTATTTAGATAATCAATCCTCAGCAACCACAAATAGTAACTGACTATTTGTGTCTATCGCAATGGATCCAAAATAGCCATCCTTATCTATTCCAACAAATTATAGACCGTGTTATTAGATTAATTTAATGCTCATTTCATCTAATGTACCGTCTTCTACGTTAAAGATGAATAATTGATTTTAACCTCTTTATATTGTAAGAAACTAGACCTATATGTTATTTAGTGTAAGTAATAGACTTTTAACCTATTTTCATAGATTTAAACTTCATCAGGATGTATAATGAAATAAAAACAGACAGGAGTTAGGATTTCGGATGATTAGATTCAATAGTATTAAGTCAAAACTACTAACAGGCTTCTCTATTGTGCTTTTATTAATAGTTTTACTAGGTATGTTTATTTTCTCTACCCTCCACGCAAATAATGAAGCAACGAAAAACATTCTAGAAAAAGAGTTGCCTCTATTAATTGCAGACGAGCAGTTGGCACTTGGTATGGCGAATCGAATCGCCTCCTCCAGGGGATATATTATGACAGGAGAATTAAGCTACAAAGAGATATTTGATACATATACAGAAGATGGTGTAAAGCATCAAACCACTGTTAGTGATCTGGAAAATTCGAAGGAAATACAGGATTTGATTCAAAGAACCGTCGAATGGCGGGAGTACATCACAGAAAATGTTTTCGCGGAATATGAACGTGGTAACAAAGAGTTGGCTGAACGTAATTTGTTGGCCTCGAATGATGAGGCACGCAGCTTAATGCACTCATACGAAAAAGCAGCTGAGGATCGTGAAGTCATCATTATTGATATTGAAAAGAATTTGCTTGCAAGTGGCAAAAATACATTGATTTTGGTTACAAGTGTAATAACCTTAGTTATTCTTTTGAGCATGGTAGTTGCTGTCATTACCGCCAATTCTATTTCCAAGCCTCTTCACGTGGTAATGGAACGAATGAAACGTATCGCTACCGGGAATTTAAGCAGTCCGCCTTTAGAAACAAATTTGCGAGATGAAATTGGACAACTGTTCGCATCTACGAATGAGATGAGTAATAATACGCACAAACTATTGGATGAGATACATACTGTGGCTCAAACGGTTTCATCACAAAGTGAAGAACTGACTCAATCTGCTGGAGAAATAAAAATAGGTACTGCTCAGATCGCTACTACAATGGAAGATTTGGCTTACGGCACTGAATCCCAAGCCACTAACGCAAGTAGTTTGTCGACTTCAATGGAAGTCTTCGTCTCCAAAGTAATGGATGCCAATGAAAACGGAGTCCATATTCAGCAGTCATCAAATGAAGTGCTGAACATGACGAGTACTGGGAGCAAAGTGATGGATTCTTCATTGGAACAGATGAAGATTATCGATCAAATCGTCCATAATGCAGTGACAAACGTAGAAGGATTAGACAAGCATACACAACAAATTTCCCAACTTGTTTTGGTTATACAAGGAATTGCAGCACAAACTAATTTGTTAGCGTTAAATGCAGCGATTGAAGCAGCTCGAGCTGGTGAACACGGTAAAGGATTTGCTGTGGTGGCCGATGAAGTACGGACCCTGGCAGAACAATCTTCCGCGTCCGTTACCAATATCACTGAAATCGTCAATCGGATTCAAACTGAGTCCACTATGGTTACCAATTCATTACAAGAAGGATATAAGCAAGTGGAGGAAGGGACAATCCAAATAAAACGTACTAATGAAACATTTGATAATATAAGTGACGCCGTAACGGATATGGTCAATCGGATCCAAAGTATCTCGAACGACCTTCAAGATATTTCGGAAAGCAGTCAGGAAATGAGTGGGTCCATCGAAGAGATTGCAGCGATTACTGAAGAGTCTGCTGCAGGTGTGGAGCAAACTTCAGCATCTTCACAACAAGCAAGTAGCGCAATAGAAGAAATAGCAAGTAACTCCGACGATTTAGCCCGATTGGCTGAAGAACTCAATGCGCTTGTACGAAAATTTACTTTATGATTGAAAAAGCGTCTGCTACTATGCAGACGCTTTTACGTGATTCGTTTTATTTTTTAGAGGGTGAGAAATAAATATCCCTTCTGCAACCTCTCCCGACAATTTCAATCCACACTCCCTATACGGGGAGCGACCGCAATATATAAACAAAAAACTTAATCCAAGTCTATATATTGTCTATTCCATTATAACTTACTACTCTAAAAAGTTAAACGAAATTTAATTCAGCAGTTTTCCATAAATTAAATGCGCGAACCTATCTGGATTTTTATGTTCCCTTAATAGAAGAATAAACATCAAGATCACTGCGTTAGTGAAGGACTAATAATAATACTTCCACATGCGGGATTAGTCTCCAAGATACTTTTCCCTTTAAAACAGATGAGTGAGTGATTGTTTGTTATTTTCTTTTTGCGGAGTTGTAATATTCTAATCCCTACACTCTTTTATCAAAGCTAGACTTACTTACTGTACAATTATATTCTACAGACAAATATATTTTCAATTACACCCACTTAACGTAGTTGACTCCCGCCAAAATTCCCCCGCTTAATTTCTGCAACTTCATATACCGCCACAAATGCATTTTTGTCTACGTCACGAATGATTTCTTTCATTTTACTATCTTCCAAATGATAAATATTACAAGTGATTTCTATGAATTCCTTATTCGTGAAACTCCCTTGCACCACTTGATAAGTAGCACTTCGACCTAAACGTTCATGAATCTCTTCTATCATCAATTCAGGTTGATCCGTTACAATCTTAAATGTTTTGGAACCACTAAATCCAATTTCCATGATAGATATGACTTTCGATGCGATGAAATAAGCAATTGCTGACATAATCGCACCAGTCAGCCCAAAGACAGTTGAAACGACGATAAAGACAAAAACATTTAGGAATAAGATTAGATCACTTGTCCCAAATGGGAGTTTTCTTGAAAGCAATACTGCGAGCATATCAATACCGTCAAGTGCTCCACCATTACGCAAAGCTATTCCGATTCCGACTCCAATAATGATACCGCCAACGACAGTTATCAATAATGTATCATCTTGAACAATGATGGGAATATGATGCATTAAACTTGTACTGGCGCTTAAGGATACGATGCCCACGACAGAAAGTGCTGCAAAGCGCCTACCTACCTGTTTGTAACCAAGGAAGATAAACGGTATATTTAAAATCGCAATTAATACACCTAACGGAAGTCCAAAAACTTTAGAACCCACAATACTTAGTCCTGTAACCCCACCATCCGATACATTGTTTGGAATAAGGACTGACTCAAGTCCATACGCTGTAATCACTGCACCCATCATGACGAAAAAGGCTTGCAATAGAAGACGTAACTTCTTATGTGACTTCTTTGTAATTACTTTCATCTTCTCATTCCTTTCAGTTATTTAGTAAGTCACATACTTCTATTTACCATACCCTTTTATCTAGATAAACTATTCCATGGACAGTAGATTTTTGTATTTTTTTGTATCAATGACATGACGCGCAACTAAATATAGTAGTAGCATAGAAACCACATGGCCGCAGTAACCCAAGAGTCGTATCGAAAAGGAAAAGACCAGTCATCCCATGATGACTGGTCTTTCTAGTAGTTAAAATCTTGATTTTGCTGGTTTCTTCATTGGGGCTTTATTCATCAAATACGAGATGAATGTATCATCCGCCAAGTTGGGATTGGATGAGTTCAGCAACACAGCTAGATTCTTCGCATCATCGAGCGCTCTATGGGCGTTATGCACTTGAATTCGGTGCGCTCTCAGCAATTGTTGTAGTTTGCCGTTTTCAAATCCATAATTTTTCCATTTGATTTGTCTAACGGAGCAATACCAGTCCATGTCGAGCGTTTCAGGTAATAGTCGACTAACGAAGCCCCTATCAAATGATGCGTTATGTGCTACTATACCGTCTGCTTGATCTAGTATTTTTAGTATTCTATCCATATCAAGCGACTTCCCTCTGACCATCTGATCGGTAATGCCAGTGAGCTGGGTAATGATCGGGGAGATAGAATAGAACGGTTCTTGAAACTCGCAATACTCATCTGCCACTCGAACAATACGATTATCTTCATACTCTCCCAGCATAACCCCTAACTCGATTACTTCACTCGTCTCGGCACGCATGCCTGTTGTCTCCACGTCAATAAATGCTATATGTTTTGTCATGTGAAAACTCCTTTTACACTCTATTTGCATGATATCGAGAATATAATTATGAACAGTTTGATCCTTTTAGTATATCAGGATTTCAATACAATATGTTCCACTTGAACTGTCAGCATTTAATTGAACGTCTAGTAATTTCATAAGTTGCCACACAATTCAACGTGCTGTATACTAGAATTGCTTACATGATTGTCCGTCCGGGTGCTTGAGAGAATCAGGCTGAGATAGCAGATGAATCCTCTGCTGACCGTTAATCTGATCTGGGTAATGCCAGCGTAGAGAGCGTGATCGATGGAATTATACAGGAATCTCTTTCCTTCCTCGGCCGTCTGCTCTTCAGACGGCTTTTTTGTATAAAAAATAACGAGGAGTGGAAGAGTTTGAAAAAGTTAAAGTTTACCGATTTATTGATCACCATCATGATCGGCGTTGTATTTGGCGTGCTCATGAAGTTTTGGGATGATTTATACACTGTCGTCAAACCGATCATGCCTGTTGCACGTCAACTGCTTTACGGTATGTGGTTCATGGTGGGACCGTTTGCCTTCCTATTATTACGAAAGCCCGGTACTGCATTCATCGCAAGTATTGCAGGGGCTTCCTTGTCTTCATTTGCCGGCCATGGTATTGAAGTATTGATGTATGGATTCGCACAAGGACTTGCTGCTGAATTATTGTTCGCTGCATTCCGTTATCGACGCTATTCTATTTTAATTGCAGGGTTAGCAGGAGTCGCGTCATGTCTTGCAAGTTTCGGACTTGATTTGATTTATGGTTACGCAGCACTCGAAACATGGGCACTCATTGTGAAATACGGATTACGTGCAATCAGCGCATTCATCTTCACAGGTATTTTCGCTGTGTTTATTGTAAAAGCGCTAGAAGCAACAGGTGTGACATCGCTAATTCGCCCCGTCGATAAGAAAGAATATACGATGCTTGATCAGTAAAAGCGGAGGTATGATCCAACTATGAATAACATCAGCGTTACCGATTTACGACTGAAGTTTCCTGGAGAAGATGCTTTGGTCTTTAAGGACCTCTCCTTTTCTGTTCAGTCCGGTGAAAAAGTTCTCATGCTCGGTCCTAGCGGTTGTGGGAAATCCACTTTACTTCAAGTACTGAGTGGCATTATCCCGAACTCTATCGAACTGCCAATGAAAGCAACAAGCATTCAGTTACCAGACTCGTGGGGGTTCGTTTTCCAAGACCCAGATACACAGTTCTGTATGACCTACGTCGATGAAGAACTCGCATTCGTTTTAGAGAATCTTCAGGTGCCACGTGAAGAAATGGCACCTCTTATTGAGGAGGTGTTGAAGCGTGTAGACTTGCACTTGATAGATGCCCACACGCCCATCAATGAAATGTCTCAAGGTATGAAACAACGGTTGGCATTGGCTTCTGTTTTATTATTGGAACCGGACGTGCTATTTCTGGACGAACCTTCCGCATTACTGGATCCGGAAGGCACGCAACAGATTTGGACTTCTATTAAAGAAGCAACCGCTGATAAAACTGTGATCATCGTGGAGCATAAAATCGATTTGATTGCTGACTGGGTAGATCGTGTTGTGTTGTTTAATGATCATGGTGTCATACTAGCAGACGGTTCACCTGCAGATATTTTTGCAAACTTTCAGGAAGAACTGAAACGTTATGGCATTTGGTATCCAGGGGTATGGGAAGAATATAAAACTTCTGATGCATTTCAATTGATGATGCTAAATCGTCAAGTGGTTTCATCACAAGAGAAAATTCATATCGAGGATTTTCACGGTTATCGTGGTCTAGTGGAGAAGATTTCCGCCAAACATGCGACTGTACAGGCCGGTGACTGGATTACGATTGTTGGGGAAAATGGTTCTGGTAAAAGTACATTGCTTTTATCTCTTATGCAATTGCTTCGGACTAACGGCGTCTATGAAGTGAACGGCGTAGCCATTGTGTGGAAAAAGAAGAAACGGCAACTCCCGAAAGGTCTATCGCTCGTCTTTCAAAATCCCGAACTACAATTTGTAACGAACTCGATCACGGAAGAATTAACAGTATCTTTGCACGGTATGCCAAAAGCCGATGCAGACATGTATGCAAAGGAATTGATGCGCTTATTTAACCTGCCCGATTCCGTTTCACGCCATCCTTATCAACTATCTACGGGCCAAAAGCGTCGCTTGAGTGTAGCAACTGCCCTTACTCCTAGTACGGATATCCTGTTACTCGATGAACCTACTTTTGGACAGGATGCACGAAACACATTCGCTATTCTTGAGAAATTGGAGCAGTTGCGCACGAAAGGCATGACAATTTTGATGGTTACGCATGATACGGAAATAGTAGAGAACTTCGCTACTGCTGTTTGGACTGTAGTTGACGGCGTTGTGCATACGGCTAATGAAGTTGGTGGTGCAAAGAGTGTTTAATTGGTTCACACCTAAACGCGAAACCTGGCTATTCCGAGTCAATCCCGCGCTAAAATTCATCGTATTTTTTGCGTTCTTGATCATTACGCTTGTGAATCAAAGTTTACCTTTTGCTATCTCACAAGCTATTCTATATGGAATATTATTTTATATATTCAGCGGCTATTCACTGAAGAAACTTTTATTGCTTTCCATTCCGTTAGTCATTTCATTCCTGTCCACTGGATTGACGATGTTATTATTCGGTAAGGGTGAAACGGTGTTGTGGCAATGGGGACTACTCAAGATTTCCGAAGAGAGTATTCAACACGCGCTGTTGCTCGGGAGTAAATCACTTTCATTTGGCTTCTTCGGCTTTACGTTTATCTTAACAATCCAACCCGTACTATTCTTTTATGCTATGATGCAGCAGTTTCGTCTGCCGTCTAAATATGCCTATAGCTTTATTGCAGCTTTTCGTTTAATTCCTGCTGTCACTGAAGAGCTGCAAATTCGTAGGAATGCTTTAAAAGTACGGAATATCCAGTTTTCAAAAGGATTTAGAGGTATATATGAACGATTGCAGTCCCATACAGTTCCTCTATTTGCCCAAAGTATACGTCGCGCACAACGCATTGCCGTGGCGATGGAAGCTAAACAGTATCAGATGGGTGCTGCGAGGACGTATTATTATCCTACACGGTATACCGGGGTAGATATGGTGTTTTTACTTGTCATGATATGTAGTTTATCTTCAGCCTTTTTGCTATCAATATATCGATAATTAGCGATATAGAATATGTAACCAAATTAAAAGAGAGCACAGATCTAGTTCAGATCCTGTGCTCTCTTTTTTCATTACACACGCTGATGATCTGCTCTCCATGATTTTATGGATTTCTTAATTTCATCAGGTGACAGATCTTCCACTGCTGCTCGATTCGCAAGCACCACGTACTCTTCATCTGAAGCAAATCGTAATGCAATCCATTGTGATTTCGTCAAATGTGCAGCTAAACGGTTACCCGTCAACATAAAGTAACGAAGCTGTTCTTCCGTGACGATTAATCGATCTTGCAAAGACAACGCATAAATCCGTGCAAGCATCCCTGGAATAATAGCAAGAACGATGACAGCGAATAATAACATAATCTGCATTGAAAAACCATGCTTTACAAATTGATAAATTCCATAGATCGCTGTTGTCAAAATCAATAGAACGCTTAATGGTAACCAAATATAGTGTTGCAAAGGTGTTACCCGTGTATGATTTTCATACGATTGTTCTTTCATCTCGTCCCTCCTCACATACCTACAGGGGTATCTTACATGATTTAATATTAGTTGTATACATAATTGCCCTTTCTTAAGGTAGTGGTTTCAATTCATCGTGAAACCATTCGATCTTATTGAACAAGACTCAATAAACTTGGCGACTTGTATACACTCTTTCAATAGTTAGAATTATTAGCATTGACAAAACATATATATTTCATTATATTAAACCTACTATATCAATAAGGATTTAAGGAGTTGTTTTCTATGAAACTTTCAACAAAAATCACAGTCGGTCTTATGTCGGGTATAATTTTCGGCATTATCGTAAATATCTTTCTCCCGCAAGCAGTACCGCAATTGAATGAATACGTACTTTCCCCAATTGGTAAAATTTTCTTGAGCTTAATCCAGTTCGTAGTAGTACCCATTGTGTTTACATCTTTGATTGTAGGTTTCTCTAGTATAGATCACTCTGAAAAAGTTGGACGGTTGACAGGGAAGCTATTATTCCTTTACATCAGCACAAGCATACTCGCGCTTGTCATTGGTTACATCACCGCTTCAGTATTGAAACCCGGGAATATGGTAGATGGCTTAGGGGAAGTGGCAGCGGGAGAGGCAAAGGAAGGACAAGGTATTCTTGAATGGTTGATTTCGATAGTTCCTACCAATCCATTCGAAGCGTTCGCCACAGGGAATTTGTTGCAGATTATCTTCACGGCAATTATTGTTGTTATCGGAATTCGTATGGCTGGCAGTCAAGCAAAACCATTTCTTTCATTCGTAGAAAGCGTACACACTATCGTAGAAAAGATTACGATGCTTGTTTTGAAATTATCGCCAATAGGTGTTTTCGCCTTAATTAGTTCTGTAATTGCCACGCAAGGTCTTGATATTTTGCAAAAATTATTTGTTTATATTTTAGGATTAATCTTAGCTTTGACACTGATGGCTATCGCGTACTTTGTTATTTTAAGCTTCCTGCATGTGTCTCCAAAGCACTTCTGGAAAAGCTTCCAGCCGACATTCGGTATCGCATTCGGTACGGCTAGCTCTAATGCAGCATTGCCGGTCGCTATTGAAAATAGCAAAAAAGAATTTAAAATGAAAGAAGAGATTGCAGGTTTTGCGATACCTTTAGGAACTGCCTTGAAACGGGACGGTGCTTGCATTTTGCAGACATTCAATGCTTTATTCGTTGCTCAGCTATTTGATATCCAGCTGAGTGGCGCACAAATCCTAGCAATCATTGTCAGTGCACTTGTCGTATCATTTAGTACAGCTGGTGTGCCAGGTGCAGGTATCATTATGATGTCCACTGTACTTGCCGCAGCCAATTTACCTCTTGCGGGTATTGCGCTTGTCGCTGGAGTGGATCGTTTGACTGATGGCTTCCGTACATTGTTGAACGTATTTGGCAATACAGCCAATGCCGTGATACTAGATAAGTGGGAAGATAATTCTTCAATCACCGATATGAAAACGCAAAGTCCAGAACCAGCATACGCCGACAGTAAAAGACTCTAAAAAACTGCCGTAACATATCTGTAGGATATGCTACGGCAGTTCTGCTTTATATTGTTTATTTAATTATCGTGACAGAGCTATTCACATGTTTAATTACTTTTTGACTGACACTACCCATAACTAGCTTTTTAAGTAATTTTAAACCGCGACTGCTTAGGATGAGATGATCAATTTCATTCGTGTTTACGTGTTTAATGATTTGCTGATGCGGATTTCCCTGGAGCATTGTAACTTCTGCGACTATTCCACTATCATTGACTAACTTCAATGCAGATTGCATCTTCTTCTTCTGGTACATAGCAAGACTGTTAGGACTTTGTTTTAACAATCGCTCATCTTCTTTATTAAAGTCGATCACATGGATCAATTCCAGTTTCGCTCCAGAAAATTGTTGCATTAACATGATCGCGTAATCTGTTGCCCGTAATGCATTATCTGAGCCATCTACCGCCACAGCAATCTTCATGATAAAACCTCCTAAAACTACTTTCTTCGTTTTTACAATTGAGATCTTCTCTCAGCTTCCGTCACAGACATAACATTCCATTCTCATACTCTATACCCTTTTCACGGATCGTATAGTCCAGCAGTAAGTCCCTGTTCTATCAATCCAAAATCATTCTACCAATTATTTAACAAAAATCCAACAATCAGCTTCCCAGAAAACCATAATTCTAATATAAATGTCCAGTGAACAAGATCATATGACCACTTCATTTACTTAACAATTGTTACTGGACAATTTGCTTGCTCCATTACACTGCGACTTACACTGCCAAGCACTACTTCCTGCATTATGTTCATTCCACGACTACCCAGTACCAATTGCTCAACATTTGCTGTCTGCAGATGTGTAATGATTTCATGGTCTGGATTTCCTCGTAACAGCGTGATACTCGTTTTAACTCCGACTTTTTCCGCCAATTCCACTACTGGCCTCACAATTCGATCTTGATATAAGGATAAGCTTTTTAGATTTTGCAACAGGAGTTGTTCATCTTCCACTTTGTTATAGTCGGTTACGGAAATCACTTCAAGCTCCGCGTCTTGTGCTTCTTTTAATAGTGTCAGCGCATATTTCGCTGCACGAAAAGCATGTTCAGAACCATCTATAGCTACAGCAATCTTCATACTAACAGCCCCCATTATTTTGAATACTCGCTATTGTTAGTATATACCAGAACGCGATAATATTCAGTAATCCAACTGCTTTCCTAATCCACTCAACGTGAAATACCAATGGACTAACACATCTAAAAAAAACGTTAACTCATATAATATGAATTAACGTTTTTTATACTGTGAGATTAAATTAAGCGAGCAATAATCGATTAGCGAGCAATCTTCCGCGAACTGTAATACCCGCCCACGCTGCAAGAAATGCTTTGATGAAACCACCGATTAAAAATGGAACAAAGCCCGCCATGACGGCAGCTGTCCAAGAAAGTTCCGCAATAAACTTTAGCCATACTGTACCAAACGCTAAGGCGATGAACATTCCAATGATATTTGCAATAATTGCATTCGGTAGTTTGAAACTCGTGCGCTCCATATAATAACCCGTAATGTATGCGGTTGGGATAAAGCCAATTAGAAATCCGCCGGTAGGTCCAAAAATTACACCTAACCCTGAAGACATGCCTGAAAATACAGGCATCCCTACCGCTCCCATCGCTAAATATACTAGTACAGAGATCGTTCCATAACGTGAACCTAAAATAGTCGCTGCTAAACCGACTGCCAGTGTTTGTCCTGTAATCGGAACTAATGGCAGTGGAATCGTTAGCTGTGCCATAACACCGATAAGGGCTGCGAATAATGCGGTTACAATCATCATTTTTAATTTATTTCTTGAGTCTATCATTTGTCTAATCCCCTTTGAGTAAACCATTTCCTGAGTAGTGTTGACGTTTATTTTATAGTATATAAATATATGTGTCAATCATTTCTAGTTATTTGTTTACTCTAGGGCGTTAGATGGATTACAATTTTTTAGACTTTTATACTTCCATTATCATTTTAGCTACTGAAGGTAATAAACCCCCTAGCAAATACGTATCTTTTTCCACTATGTTATCAATTCTAAGCATTACGAAAAATTGAATGATTTCACTGTTTGATCTCACTGCCTTCATGCGATTCTTCATCATCTTGTCTAATTTGATTCTTTTTTGTATTTATCCATGGATTATACCCCTTCAACTGGAGTCCCATCTCTCATGTGCTTAACAACCTATTTTGATATGTTTTCAGAAGTAAAAAGCATAAACTCTATATTTAAGCTTATGCCTATGTATTCAATTCTTATTTTTTCAACCCTTGTAAAAATAAGAGTGTAATTTCTTCAGCCAGTTCTTCTGGTGTATGTGTGCCCGTCCAAAGTTTAGTGATCGCGAGATATTCAATAGCTCCAACCATTGCTGCAGCGACAACGTCAAAGTTTATATTTGTATGAAAATATCCAAGCTCTGCTTCCTCTATAAGATTACGTTCTAATTGTGCAGTCATTTGTTCTTTAATGTTAGCGGCTTCTTCTGAAACAACAAAACCAATCCGTGCAACTTCTTCATTCTGCTGGAATAGTTCAAAAACAGCACATAAACCATAAACAATTCGCTCCATTAGCCCTTCTTCTGCTATATCTGCGGGAAGTTTGCTTTGTGCTACATGATGATATAATTTTTCTTTGAATATATCGACTAATTCCTGAAATACAGCTTCTTTACTTTTAAAATATAAGTAAAACGTTGGCTGTGTGACATTTGCTTCCTTCACGATTTCACTAATCTTCGTTTTATGAAAACCATGAACAGCAAATTGCGTGGCGGAAATTTCCAAAAGTATTTGACGGCTTTTCTCGCCATCTGCCCCTACTCGTCGGCCTCATTTTTTCAGTTGACCCACTTCCTTTTTCAAAATAATAATTATCCATTGATAACCTAATTGTACAGCGGTACACAATAAAAACCAAATACTACTTTGAATTTTGTAAGATATCAATCTATTTCTATGGTTTGATCTACAAATGATAACAATGAATACGTGTTCTTTTGCCTTTCATGCAGCATTATTTAATCATACAAAGACTGAAGTTAATTTTATAATGGCCATACTAGGAGTTGGACGTCTTCTATTAAACATCCTCTTCAGAAATATATCTTACATCCAATCTATTTCTTCTCCGAAATGCATAGTTGGAAATGGTACTACTTCGACTATACACTTTTATTGTTTCTCTTTAATTATTTACTAATCTGTTAAGTATATAACACATTAAGTTGACATTCTGCAAAATATATCGAATAATAGAAAGTAAGCGCTTTCATTATTAACTTACTAATTGAATACATTATATGAAGGAGGGATATTTATGAAGTTGGCCAGAAATATTATTATTGCACTTATTGCAGGGGTAGTTGTCGGTTTAGTTTTGAATATCTTTACGCCTGGTATTTTTACGCAAGCGGACGCATTTATTTTTAAACCACTTGGTATAATCTTCTTGAATCTCATGAAGATGCTAGTGGTGCCCGTGGTGTTCATTTCTATCGTCCTTGGAACGGTTGGAATTGGTGATCCGAAGAAATTAGGTAGAATTGGTGGGAAGACCATCGGCTATTTCTTGATAACTACAGCCATCGCCCTGGTTATTGCAATTTCTCTCGGTCTATTGCTAAAACCAGGTGAAGGAGGTAATTTCGAAACAGCCAACGCCACATATGAAGCGCAAGAAGCTCCACCAGTAGCAGAAACCCTATTAGGAATTATTCCTACAAATCCGGTTAGCGCTATGGCAGAAGGTAATATGCTTCAGATTATCTTCTTTGCCGCATTGGTTGGCTTTGGAATGGCCATGATGGGTAGTAAAGTTGATAGAGTAAAAGAGTTTTTTGAACAAGCAAATGAACTCATTATGTATCTAATTACATTTGTCATGAAGTTCGCGCCATATGGGGCATTCGGTTTGATTGCATCAGCCGTTGGAAGCCAGGGTATAGATGCACTGAAGGTAATGGGTATGTATATGGGAGTAGTTCTCGGAGCCCTCGTAATCCATACCATTCTCGTCTATGGCGGATCAATCGCATTGATCGGTAAGCGTAGCCCGATTTGGTTCTTTAAAAACTTCTTTCCAGCACAAGTTGTTGCATTTAGTACGGCAAGTTCTGCTGCAACACTACCGATTTCTATGAAAACTGCGCAGGAGAAGTTAAAAGTACCCGAGTCTATTAGTTCGTTCACTCAATCCCTAGGGGCCACTATTAATATGGACGGTACCGCAATCATGCAAGGGGCAGCTGTAATCTTCATTGCACAAGCTTATGGCGTTGAATTAACTATGGGACAGTTACTCACTGTTGTGTTAACAGCAGTACTGGCTAGTATTGGAACAGCTGCTGTTCCAGGTGCAGGCCTCATCATGCTAGCAATGGTTCTAACGTCAGTGGGCTTGCCGGTTGAAGGTATTGCACTCGTTCTCGGAGTAGATCGCCTACTTGATATGGTGCGCACAGCCGTCAACATTACCGGTGATGCCGCATGTGCCGTTGTCGTTGCACAAACGGAAGGTGTGTTAGGTGAGCCAGATGTTAAAGAGGTTCAAAGGAATACGGGTATCGCATAATATTCAATAATTCCTGCACGGAAAACCATCATGTGTACTGCACATGGCAGCTTTTCGCGCAGGTTTTTTCTATGTTGGAGACTGATGCGTGCTTCTAAAATTTCATCTTCAAAGATAGTAATGAACGTACCTCCAGTTTCCCTAATAGCTTCTACTATTTGTTTGGACCTGGCTGGTGACTCAATGGTAGAACCCTCCACAAGAGTTCCTTCATTCACGACCGACTTCGCCGTAAGCCCCTGAAATTATTCATAGACCTTATAAGCATACGTTTTCGTACCTTCGTAAAGGCATGGATTAAGGTCATATTCACTATCTCCGTTATGTCGATATGATTTACTTATTAATAGGTTTTTATATGTCTTTATCGGATAAACTGAATATATAGGAGGGATCACTTTGAATGTATTAATTGAATGGCATTATAAATCAAAAAAAGGAACACCAACCGTTTTCAAGTCCGGAGAATTACCTGCAGACCAAGCCCTGCTGATTGCTGAGGACTTAGAGAAAACAGGTCGCACAAAGCAAATCATGTTTACAGATCAATTTGATAGTTCCTGGACTATTAAGGAATTAAAAGGCTATTTGAAAGGCATCGAAACAGAGCCACATAATATAACTGTATACTTCGATGGCGGTTTCGATTGGGATACAAAGTTGGCCGGTCTCGGTTGCGTCCTCTCTTATAACCAAAATGGTAAATCTTATAGGCTACGAAAAAACGCCATTGCTACACACTTGTCCTCAAACAACGAAGCAGAATATGCAGCACTTCATCTCTGCTTGCAAGAACTTGAAACGCTTGGAGCGCACCACTTACCCATTGAGATTATGGGTGACTCACGGGTAGTAATCAATCATTTAAGCGAAGAATGGCCTGTAATTGAAGAAGAACTATACAGTTGGGCGAATAAAGTTGAAGAAAAGATGGACTCTTTAGGATTCCAACCGCGGTATGAACTAATTTCACGCAAGAAGAACAGCGAAGCGGACCGTCTAGCTACACAGGCTTTGACGGGTGTGGAAATTACAGCGACCATTGAGAGAACATGAGAAGTTTAAGCATAACTACTAGCTATCCTATATATCCGAGTAGCATCATTCGTTAAACTCTTACCGAAGTGCATATCACATTTAATACATCACCAACATTTTTTCATTTCAAAAATCCTTGTTCAGTCTGGTATGCAGACTGAACAAGGATTAGAAACTAATTATGCTTTTTCATCTCATACATGGATGTATCTGCCTTCTGAATCAGTACCTCAAAAGTCTCTCCATCATCCGGATAAACTGCGATTCCGATTGAAGCACTAACGATGTTGACCGATTCTATATCCAAATTGGATAATTTACTTCTTAAACACCGAACATAGTCTGAAAGAGTATCCTCTTTTAGATCGAGAATTACATGCACAAACTCATCGCCACCCCATCGCACGACATAGTCTTCTTTTTTCGCATTACTCATGATTAGTTCGGCAACGTGACGTAATAATTCATCACCTGTTTGATGACCGAAGGTATCATTTATATTCTTGAAATTATCAAGATCAATCAATACTACACCAATTTTCTTCCCTCGATTTCTATATTGAGAAATCTGCTTCTTAAATACTGTATCTATTGTTCGCCGATTGTATGCGTTGGTTAGCGGATCTTTCTCTGCGTAAAACTTAGCTACGTCGTATTGTCTACCACCTATCCAGGCAACCAACAAAAAAATCCCTGTCAAAATAAAGAAACTCTTTTCAAACAAATAACCTAAATAGATATTGTAATAGCCATAACGTAAGATATTGAACAGTATAACAATACATACTGCCACTACTCTACCTATATACCCCATACTATATCCCCATATCAAACTACTATTTTCTTTATCTTACCACAGATGAAATACACTAGAAAAGAGAATGGTTAATCGAAACTGCCCAGACTATAGTACTTTCTAGTTCACAGTCTGAGTGAGCCTCGGAATCCTCTTGCAGCATAATACGACTCTGCTCCATTGTGATACAAAAATACTTGATCATATCGACGATCACAAAATAGAGCTCCACCACGTTTCCTAATTTCTTCTGGTGTCCGCACCCAGCTCGAGGTTTTTCTGTCAAACTCCCCAAACTGTTGGAGCCAACGGTATTGTTCCTCTGTCAATAATTCAATTCCCATCTCATTCGCCAGATCCACCGCGTTGTTCTCCGGCTTGTTCTTCTTTCTAGATTCTAAAGCTTCTCGATCATAGCAAACACTTCGGCGACCGACAGGGCTCTCTGCCGAACAATCAAAAAAGATATATTGATCCGTAATTTCATCATAATCCACTACGTCTGGTTCCCCTCCCGTAACTTCCATTTCATTGAGGGACCATAGCTTTTCCCCGTTTTCTAAAAGCTTGGCATGTACTGAAGACCAATCCATATCCGCGTGGCGAACCATATTATTTACGAAACGTAATTGAAGTGTTGCGAGGACTTTTTCTTGTTCTTCAGTTGATAGCCTGTTATTTACATTTGTCATGTTCTCTTCCTCCTTATTCACTCTAACGCCCTGGTTACTAGGTGTAGTATGTTCATGTTAAATATTTATACAAGTAGTTCAGCTATTTTTTCTAACTATCATACGAAAATGAATTGTCAAACTGTGCTCGGTGACTGGAAAACGTAAAAGCACTACCTCACAGATCTCTCGGTTTTTTCTATGGATTAACAGATATTACTTACAAACATGGTATAATAATTAGCAGATTATTACCATACTATCGTTAGTACATCGGACGAATGAAAGATGACCCTGATTTTCGGGAGGAGATTGTAAGATGAATGAATATATGAATATTCTAGTCGCGGTAGATGGTTCAAGTGAAGCAAAACGGGCTTTTTATAAATCGATAGAAGTTGTAAAGCAAGAAGAAAATGCGAGATTGCACATCGTCAGCGTCATTGATATCTTTTCGATTGACGAAGATGATATATCCTTTCTAGAACGAGAAGAGCAACGCATAGGGGATTTGCTGAATAGCTATATAACCCTTGCTAAAGAAGAAGGTATTGACGATGTGGAAACATACGTCAAACATGGTGATCCGAAAGTAAGTATTTCCAAAGAACTTGCTCAAGTAGTAGAAGCTGACTTAATCGTCTGCGGTGCTCAAGGTGTGAAGAACGTAGAGCATTTTTTTCTAGGTTCTGTCTCTGAGGCAATTGTTTTGACTGCATCATGTGACGTATTAGTCGTCCGAGGTAGTGTAAAATAATACATGAATGCCTGCATAACAGTAGACTGAAAATCCGCTGTTACACAAGCATTCGTTTACTTTTTATAAACAATTTCCATTCCCTTTTGATCCAATAAGTATCGAAGACCTTCACGGAAATTCGTAAACGCACGAATATGATTATAGTTCGATACATTGGATAGAATTAAATTTTGAGCAAACTCCGGTGAAAAACCTACAAAAATGGTTTCTGTTCCCATTAATTGCAACACACTGACCAATTCATTAATTTTTTCACTCAATAACTCATACCCCATATTTTCTTCTACTGCCAAATTGCTGATATCGGTAAAATCAAAGATTACTGTAAGTATGTTGTTAGCAGATATTCTTTGCACAATCTTTTCTTGGATATGCATAAAGCGTCCTACTGAAAGAACTCCTGTTAGCGGAACTAAAATGGTTTCTGGTACAATAGAAGGAATAATTGGCGCTGATAAATCCTCTATAATTTTCTCATACTTAATAATTTGTTTTCTAAGTTCAGTAATTTCTTGTGCTGAATTTATTTCTCCATTCATGTAAGAATCCCCCACCTAGCAAGTAGTATTGTATATTGACATACTTATATTCTCATGGATTAATCATACCATAAGATGATCGTGTTGGACTTATCCATTTCGTTGTAAATCATTGAAACTTTACGTCTAACACTATAGACTAACTTAGTAATACCTCAATTAAAGGAGTTCAATTTAGTGACCTATCGACCGGATACAAAGGTGCCTTCAGGCTCATTCAACAACTCGGATCTTCAAAGTTAGTAAACATATACACAACTGGGCATCAGGTGCTTCTGTATCTTTTCGATTGATTGACATTTCACGTAAAGTAACAAATAATTATAGGTAAGCGCTTTCAAAAATACGATATCTTTTGTCAAATACAACGAGAATGGTTCTTGAATCTTTCTATCCGAACGGTTCTCTTTAAGGAGCAAACACATATGGCATTCACGAGCTTACACCAACTGATCGAGCATGCGGAACAGAGTCATAAGCCAATTTACGAGTTAATGATTCAATCCGAAATTAAACAAAAAAGCATGCAAAGAGAAACTATCATCAAGAAAATGTCAGAACAGTTTACGGTGATGGAAGAAGCTGTTCGTAAAGGGACAACTACATCTGTGATGTCACGCACAGGACTAACTGGCGGTGATGGACAGCGCCTATATGACTATGCCGAAAAGGGGAATTCTTTCGTTCATCCTTCTACTCTACACACCGCTGCAAATGCGCTAGCTGTCTCAGAGGTAAATGCGAATATGGGACGAATCGTCGCAACCCCTACT
Organism: Sporosarcina sp. P7; assembly: GCF_002743425.1. Classification (NCBI taxonomy): domain Bacteria; kingdom Bacillati; phylum Bacillota; class Bacilli; order Caryophanales; family Caryophanaceae; genus Sporosarcina; species Sporosarcina sp. P7. Next base: position 101,311 of record NZ_PDZF01000006.1, read on the forward strand.
GCGGGGTCAGCAGGAATATTGCCTGCCGTTCTCGTACATGCGCTAGATAGTGGCAAGTATACACGCGAACAAATTGTCTTATCCATGTTCACGGCTTCCGCGCTAGGCTTAGTCATCGCCAATCGCGCTTCCATTTCTGGAGCTGCAGGAGGATGCCAAGCAGAAGTCGGCTCCGCTACTGCAATGGCGGCAGGAACATTAGTGGAACTTGCCGGCGGCACACCCGAACAAGTCGGTCATGCAATAGGTATTGCGCTGAAAAACTCATTAGGACTTGTTTGTGATCCTGTGGCGGGTCTTGTAGAAATCCCTTGTATCATTCGAAATGGACTACATGCTATCACAGCTGAAGCGGCTGCAGATATGGCGATGGCAGGAGTGGTGAGCATCATCCCACCTGACGAAGTGATCCATGTCATGCACGAAGTCGGACAAAATATGCCAGAGTCACTGCGCGAAACGGGTATAGGTGGCCTAGCTGGTACACCCACAGGGCAAAAACTGAAGGACCAAGTATTCGGGAAAGAAAAAGAGTCAAAAGAAAAAAGCAGTAGTGCGCCTGCTAAATACCAAAGTGCCTATGAAATCATTGGTCCTGTCATGATTGGCCCATCAAGCTCCCACACTGCTGGGGCCGTACGAATTGGAAACGTTGCGCATCAGCTATTGAACGAGCAACCCATTCATGCAAAGTTTTCACTGATGGGTTCTTTCGCGACGACCTATCAAGGACACGGTACCGACTTGGCACTTCTTGCCGGTGTCATGGGGTACAATACGACAGATGATAGAATTCCGCATGCGAAAGAACTTGCGATGGAGATAGGATTAGAATATGAATTTACGAAACGTGTGCTGGGGAGCTATCATCCAAATACCGTACTCATCGAGTTGACAGGACCAACTAACAAAGTAAAAGTTCTCGCCAGTTCACTTGGTGGAGGTAAAATCGAAGTCCAAGAACTTGATGATTATCCGTTAAAATTCTCAGGCGAACGTCCAGCACTATTGATCCGCCACACCGATCAAAAAGGCGTTATTGCAGATCTTTTAGGAATTCTCTCGAGAAAAGGAATCAATATTGCCCGTATGGCGAATGAACGATTTGCAATTGACGGTCCCGCTATTACGATTTGTGAAATCGATAGCTCTGTAGATGAAGAAATGCTTACGGAGTTAAAACGCGACGTACCTATTATTGATGATATTGTATTGGTGGAGACAGAATAAACAGCAGTAAAATACCAGACTTGAAGACACTTTCCATTGTCTTCGAGTCTGGTATATTTTTTATCGTATTACTTTACGTCCAACTAGTTCTTTTCCATCCAAGCTGGTTTACCGAAACCTTTAAATTCGGATTCAATCACTTCTAAAAACTGCTCAGATTCTACTACTTCAATAATGTCTTTCGCAAATTGCTTATCTACGTTTTCTGTTTTCACGGCTACAACATTACGGAACCGATCAGGCATATTTTCTAAAGCTAATGCGTCTAACAAATCCATATTTGCTGCAATTGCAAAGTTACCAGGCACTGCAGCCAAGTCAGCCCCCTCTACCGAACGGGGCAATTGCCCTGCTTCAACCGGCTGAATTACTAAGTTTTTTGGGTTCTCTGTGATATCTTTTTCAGATGCCGTTAATTGGTCAATGCCTTCATCCATTTTCACTAACCCTACATCTTCCAATACATATAACGTTCTTGCAGCATTCACTGGATCATTTGGAATAGTGATAGTTGATCCCTCTTCAATTTCATCGAGAGATGTATATTTGTTTGAATAGATACCTAATGGCGCGGTCGGTACGATAATCAATTCAGAGAGTTCCATTTTATTTTCTTTCTCGAAGTTTTCCAAGTACGTGATATTTTGGAACAAGTTCGCATCTATATCTCCGCTATCCAACGAAATATTGGGTTGTATATAATCACTAAATTCCGTGATTTCGACAGTATATCCTTTTTCCTCAAGTGCAGGTTGTATTGCTTTTTTTAGCATGTCACTATAAGGACCTGCAGTTGCACCAAAGTGTATATTTTTATCCTCATTCGACTTTTCAGTAGACTTTTCTTCTCCACAAGCCGCTAAAGCCGCAACTAACGCAGTAAGAATGAATGCAAGTACCAGTTTCTTCATAATCCATCTCTCCCCTATTATCTTTTATCTATCATTTTTGAAAAACGATCTCCACTAAATTGAATCAACTGCACTAGTATTATTAGAATGGCGACGGTGACGAGCATAATACTGTCATCATATCGGTAATAGCCAAAACGAATTGCGAGGTCCCCAATTCCACCTCCGCCAACAAATCCAGCCATTGCTGAATAGGCAACTAAGTTGATTAACGTCAGTGTAAGTCCTTGGATAATACTCGACTTTGATTCAGGCAATAACACATTCCAAATAATCATCCAGGGCGAAGCACCCGTTGAAATCGCTGCTTCTATAACTCCTTTATCAATTTCACGCATGGATGTTTCAACAATCCTTGCAAAGAAAGGAATGGCTGCAACGGAAAGCGACACACTTGCAGCTGCTGGTCCAATCGTACTTCCGACAATCAGTTTCGTCAAAGGTATTAGAGCCACAAGTAGTATGATAAATGGGATAGAGCGAATGATGTTGACGAGAAACCCAATAACCGAATTAATTGCACGGTTCTCTAAAAATAATCCTCTATCCGTTGTAAATAACAGAACGCCAAGCGGCAATCCAATAATCAGCGCAATCGTAAGTGAGATGCCGATCATGTACAATGTTTCACCAAATGCTTTTGTAATATCCGGCATGAGTTCCATGATGTGAGATAGATCAAACATGTTGTCGGATCACCTCCACTTGTGCGTTTTGTTTCAGTATGTATGCAATCGCTTGCTCTACTTCTTCACGCTCACCTTGTAATTCCATCAAGAAAATCCCAAGTGCTCGTTCTTGAATATATTCAATCGAACCATGCAGGAAGTTTCCTTTGACCTTATATCTCTGCATCGTATCGGAAATTACACCTTCCATCGCTACTTCACCTTTAAATGTGATTTTTATCAATGTACCGACCAAATTGGACATGACGGCTTCAGGAATGTCGTAAGACACCACACTGCTAATAAACTCCTTCGTTAATGGTTGAACTGGATGAGAAAAGATGTCATATACTGGCCCTTCTTCGATCACTTTTCCGTCTTGCATAATCGCCATGCGATCACAAATCTCTTTTACCACATTCATCTCGTGCGTAATTAAAACAATCGTGATATTCAATTCTTGATTAATCTTTTTCAACAATCGCAAAATGGACATAGTCGTGTTAGGGTCCAGTGCAGATGTCGCTTCATCACAAAGCAAAACGGATGGATTATTGGCTAGCGCTCTCGCAATACCGACGCGTTGTTTCTGTCCCCCACTTAGCTGGGCAGGATATACATTGCGTTTATCCGACAGACCCACCATTTCGAGAAGTTCCATTACCCGTGTCTCTATTTTATCTGAAGGCATTTTCGCTGCCTGTAAAGCGAATGCGATATTTTCGAAAATAGTCTTTTGACTAATTAAATAAAAGTGCTGAAAAATCATTCCGATCTTCAAGCGTGCCTGTCGAAGCTCAATCCCTGAAAGTTTCGTTAAGTTTACACCATCTATTAAAATAGTGCCGCTCGTTGGCCTTTCCAACAAATTCAAACAACGTATAAGTGAACTTTTCCCGGCCCCTGAATAACCGACAATGCCAAATATTTCTCCTGTCTCGATGTCTAGTGATACGTCATCTACACCTTTTACCACTTTTTCTTTTGTCTGATATTCCTTAGACAAATGTTGAATTTGGATCATAGTCTCACTTCTTTCTACATTCAAGTAAATAATCATAAACAGTTGGCTAGAAAATTTCTTTCTAAATAAAAAAATCTTTCATTTTTCTAAATGAAAGAGGGACTGAAATATTCTCAGCTTATCTCTCAGATGGAAAACCATACTGTAGGATTTGGCACCTTCCTTGGATTATTCAAGGGGTTGCTGGACATCATCGGGCCATTTCCCTCCGTCGCTCTTGATAAGAGATTGCTATTAAATTATATGCATAAAACATATACTAATCTGAATTAATACAACTGTCAAGGAGAATAACGCCAATTTATCGGAATATCCGACTTATTCTATCAGCTTTAATCTCTATCGACTAATTTTCGCAATGTTCTAGAATCGAATCACAATCCTTCTATTGAAAAATCTTGTATGATCTATGTATACTTAACGCACATACCCTATCAAAGAAAGAAGGAATAGACTATGGCATTATCCAACCGATTACAACAACTCCCTCCGCATTTCTTTACATTATTATTAAATAAAATAGAAAAGGCTATGGATGAAGGCAGAGATGTGATTAACCTAGGACGTGGAAATCCTGATCAGCCAACACCTCCTCATATTATTAAAGCATTGCAAGAAGCCGTTGAAGATCCAGCTACACACGGTTACTCTCCATTTCGGGGGACACTTGCTTTAAAACAAGCAGTTGCTGAATATTATCAGCGTGAATACAATGTCACGATTGATCCCGAAACAGAAGTAGCGGTACTTGGCGGTACAAAAATAGGTGTCGTGGAGCTACCTCTTGCTATTATGAATGAAGGTGACTTATTATTGCTGCCAGACCCGGGTTACCCTGATTACTTATCCGGCGTCAGCTTAGCAGGTATTCGATATGATACGATGCCGCTACGTAAGGAGAATGGATTTCTTCCTGATTACGATAATTTAACGGATGATCAGAAAAATGATGCCAAACTCATGTACTTAAACTATCCAAGTAATCCAACGGGTGTTACAGCCACACCCGAGTTTTATGAAAAAACGGTGGCATTTGCCAAAGAACATCAGATTGCGGTCTTACAAGATTTTGCGTATGGCGGTATTGGTTTTGAAGGTAAGAAACCGATTAGTTTTTTACAAACTGAAGGAGCAAAGGAAGTCGGCATTGAAATGCTATCTCTTTCCAAAATGTATAATATGGCAGGCTGGCGAGTCGGTTTTGCAGTCGGTAACTCCGAGATAATAGAAGCGTTAAACGTATTGCAAGACCATTTATTCACTAGCATCTTCCCAGCGGTTCAACGTGCGGCAATTGAAGCATTGACAGGTCCGCAACAATGCGTTGAAGAGTTAGTGGCGCTCTATGAAGGCCGTCTGACGGTATTGCTAACGGAATGTGAACGCATCGGTTGGGACGTTACAGCACCTACTGGCTCATTTTTCGCTTGGCTACCTGTCCCAGAAGGCTTTACAAGTGAAACCTTTGCTAACTTATTACTGGACAAAGCAGATGTTGCAGTATCGCCAGGGAACGGATTTGGTGTATACGGCGAAGGATATATTCGAGTCGGGTTGTTAGAAAGTGAAGAACGATTGCAAGAAGCGGTTCGCCGTATTGAAAAGCTTGGTTTATTTAAGTAACAAGATAAACTTCCACATTGCCTCTTGATACAAAAAGCCTCCTTACTCATACCAGTATTCCTGGTATGGCAAGGAGGCTTTCGCTTATATAAACAGATCATGTCCGCTAAAGGTTATCTAAAATGTATTAATCGAGTTCCACACTATCCAGTAATGCACGCACTTCATCTGTCGTATTCGTATTCATTAATTCATGTCTAAGTTCAGCCGCTCCACGGAACCCTTTAATGTAAATCTTAAAAAAACGACGTAACGGTTTAAATAGCCGCGGTTCTAGTTCTGTCGAATATTTATCAAATAGATCCAGATGAAGACGCAGTAGATCCAGTAACTCTTTATGATCATGCTCTCTCTTCTCTTTTTCGAATGCAAATGGATTATTAAAAATTCCGCGACCAATCATAACTCCATCGACACCGTATTTTTCCACAAGCTCCAGACCCATTTGACGGTCAAGAATATCTCCATTGATCGTCAGCAGTGTATCAGGCGCTATTTCATCACGAAGTTTCTTGATCTCCGGAATCAATTCCCAATGTGCATTCCCATTACTCATTTCCTTACGGGTACGAAGATGAATCGACAAGTTCGCAATATCTTGCTCCAGTACATGTCTGAGCCATGTATGCCACTCTTCTATATCTGTGTAGCCAAGACGAGTCTTTACACTCACAGGCAATCCGCCAGCTTTTGCTGCCTGAATAATTGCCGCGGCTGTTTCCGGACGGTTAATCAGACCACTGCCTTTACCTTTTGTTGCTACATTTGGCACAGGGCATCCCATATTAATATCCAATCCCTTAAAACCAAGTTCCGCCATCCCAATACTCATATCGCGGAAATGTTCAGGCTTATCTCCCCAAATATGTGCAACGATTGGCTGTTCGTCTTCTGTAAATGCCAAACGTCCGCGTACGCTGAAAATTCCTTCTGGATGACAAAAACTTTCCGTATTTGTGAATTCAGTAAAGAATACATCTGGACGTGCAGCTTCGCTTACTACGTGACGAAAAACCACATCCGTCACATCCTCCATCGGTGCTAATATAAAAAATGGCCGTGGTAGATCAAGCCAAAAATTAGTACTCATCGTTGTGTTCAAATCCTCTCTTCATAACTTGCATCTGCATGTGCAAAAATGGTTTTATTACATATACTTATCCCTTACAGATGCCAGTCTTACTATTATACAAAAAATGCATCGATGAATTCCACTTCTTTGAGCTATCACCAAAAATTATGATTAAACTACTCCTATTTGTCATGGCCACGTCAAATGTAGTCCCTAACCACTTTACAATTATCGCTTATTCCACTGATCTAAAAAAATTAAATCATCTACACTTCGTCGTTTTTCCCAATTCTCTGTTTCTAATATAGGCGCAGTAGGATAATGCTCCGTATAACCAATAGATAGAAGAGCAATCGGTTCAATATGAGGGGGGATGTTCAAAATATCGCGGACATCATTTTTTTTATAAAAACTCACCCAGCCCATTGCCAATCCTTCTGCACATGCTGCTAGCCACATATTCTGTATGGCGCAAGCAGTCGATAACATGTCTGTTTCAGGAATGGAATTACGTCCTAAGACATGTGACCCGCCACGAGTCGGATCACATGTTACGCAAATAGTGATGGGTGCTTCTTTCAATCCTTGTATTTTTAAGCCAAGGAACTTTGTCTCTTTTTCTGCCTCGTCTTCATAATGAATAGCTAGCGCACGTCTTTCCTTATCAGCTGCCCAAGCTAACTTTTCTTTCATTTCATCAGATGAAATGATCACGAAGTTCCAAGGTTGCATGAAGCCGACGGAAGGTGCTTGGTGAGCGGCTTTTAATATGTTATGTATCGCCTCTTCAGGAATGGCTGTTGGTAAAAAACTTCGCACATCTCTTCTAGTATAAATTACCTTGTAAATTGCATCTTTTTCTTCTTTCGAAAACATGTGATATCTCTCCCCTAGTCGTTTACGCAATATAGTGTACTATTTGTAATTGATCAACACTCGTTTATTATAATGAATTTATATAATGAATGACAGATTTGACTAAGTATCACTTACATATACTGCAGTTCCTATTCAGGCTATTATGTCTTTAGTTGATCAGCAAAGTAGTTAGTCCATCTTAAAAATTAGAAAAGTGGCTTCAACCGTTTTACACGTCACCGGTTGAAGCCACTTTACGATATACCATTCGAATTAAATATGCTCAGGTCTCGTCCGTTTTCGTAATGGATACTCCACGTTCCGCAAATACTGTTTGAGCGACAGATAGAGCATTCAGCACGCTCGGGAATCCTGTGTACGGTATGAGGTGCATAATACAACCGATAATCTCGTCTGGTGTCAAGCCTACATCAAGACCTGTTTTAATATGCATCTGAATCTGCGGCTTACCTTGTGCCACAAGTGCCGTAATCGTCGTTAGGACCTTCTGTTTATTATCCAATCCAGGTCGCGAATATATATCACCAAACGCAAATTCCACTACATACTTAGTCAAATCCGGTGCTACATCTTTGAAGCTCTCTCCAATTTCCATCTCACCTGCTGGGTTATCTTCACCCGATAACGTAAGTTCCATTAACTTTTCCAAACCACGTTGATACCGATCTTCCGCCATTTCCAAAACCTCCCCGATTATAGTATCCGCTATTTCATCAAAGCTGTATGTACACGTTCTTCCGTATCATTGACTAGCGGCGATACTACTAGTGTAGCAAACTTTGTAAGAATACAAAATTATCCGTCTGCCTTTACAATGGTAAATACGTCGTGCAACACAAATTAAATAACTTGCAGACTAGCTTGCTAAACTAGCAAGTGAACTAGTATGATTTGATAGTATGGTCCTATTATGATTTATTCGTAATTACGCATACAAGTAACATAAAATTGATAAATAAAAAACGTTGCCTGAATTGGGCAGCGCATTTCTATCCAAATCAATATCAACCACATTTACTACTAGATAGTCTCCCTATCGTTTATACTTAAAAGAACCAAACGACCAGGGAGGTCTGCACTATGGAGTTTAAAAGTATCGAGGAACAAGTCATTCAAAAATATAAAGATGACGAAAACTTAATGATCCGCCTGTTTGTCCAGTGGTGTGCGAATCATAAGCTGAATCCTCAAGTCCTTTATCAGAAAGCATATCCTGAACAACAAGCAAATTCCGCCTTAAAGGAAGTCGTGGAAAGCAATGATGAATTCGACGAACTTCATATAGATAATGAAACGATGCTGGATGTGCTTCAGCTATTCGGGAATGATGATTTGGCATTTGTGGTTGCGGATGAGATAGGAAAACTCAAATCATAAATGCATTTGTGAGAGAAAATATTCCGTTCCCTTATGCCGTCAAACGCGATTTGTTTCTCTCACAGATTTTTCTTACCTTTCACTTTCCTACCTACTATTAGGATGGCCGAATACAGCACCAGTGCAATGCCGAATAACTGTAACGGAAGCAATTGATCACCAAGGAACAATACACCAACGACAACTGCCACAATGGGTTCAATCGTCGCAAGAATCGATGCCTTCCCTGCTTCCAAATGCTTCAAACCTGATGTATACAACACATACGCGGTCACAGTGGAAACTAGCGCTAGAAGTAAAGCGGCTATCCACACATCAACATGCTGAAATGTATCGACTTTACGCCAGACATCACTTGTCATCGACATGAACAAGGCCATATAAAAGAATGTATACGTAGTAATCGTCAATGCCGAATATCTTTTGGTTATCGGCTTGGTGAAAACACTATACAATGCATAGCAAAACCCCGAAAGAATCCCCATGAACAGTGTCTTACTAGGTATACTTTCCGATCCGAGGGGCAGTAGGCTAACCACCAATGCACAACCTACAATGGCTAATGCTAATGCTAAAAGTTTGCGTGTGGTCAGCGGTTCCTTAAAGAAGATCCGCGATAAAACCATTACGAATATCGGTCCTGTATATAATAACGTCACGGCAAGAGACAAGCTGGATCGTGAAAACACTTCGAAGTAAAAGTAGTTAAATAGCGCAAGACTGAAAATACCTGCACTCGCAAAAAGTACATGATCTTTTATTCGTGTCCGTAACTGATCACGAAAAAACAGCATCATAATGGCAAATAAAAACACAAAGCTGAGGATTCCTCGAATCGCTACCACATCCCAAGCCGTGAATCCTCGTGCATACAGTGGCGCTATGAATAAACCGATCAATCCCCAACAGACGGCTCCTGCAATTGTGATTACATACGGCTTCGCGCTAGGCTGTGTTTCCACCTTTATCCTCTCCAGTCTAATACATGCGTTGACGATCCCATATAATACATATAGTTATGTACTGAATTATAATACATACTCGTAAACGAAGCCATTTCGGTAGTTACATTGCGTATCTTATTCTCTAGACATAAAAAATGCGTGGTAGCCTTGTCTTCCATCATGACATTGCCCTCACGCATTTTTTTACTTTATACGATCTTTATAGAACAATCCTTCATTAGTTATATCACGTAATGTCTGCGATCAGGTTTAGCGTTGTTTGTCTAAAGATATCATTATCCATAACTAATTCAATCGTATGTCATTTTAGAATTCAGCTTCTTTTTCAATGGGTGATTGTAACATCCTGTTACTCAATAAGTGAAAAATCTACACTTCCTACACCAACATTAACCTTCAAATGAATGGTAGTATCCGAATGATCGTATGCTTCATTTACATAGATGTCTTTGCCCTTAGATAGTAAGCCCTTCGTTCCCACGCTACCAATACCCTTTGAAACGGATATTTTAACACCAGTCCCTTTAGGTAGATAAATTTTTGCATCGCCCACTCCCAAGTTGATATCCGCGTCAAAACCATCCTTCCATTCGCCATCTAGATTGATTAGGGTATCACCAACGCCAGCATCAATTGCTAAATGATTAAGTGGAATTCCTGCCAATCTCAGTTCTGAATCGGATACACCCATTTCAACATCAAGATTCACAGGTATTTCATTTGTCAGTTGAAGATTCCAATCATTTCGTTGCTTCCGCAAAGCTGAAAAACCTTTCATTTTCTGCTGAATCTCCACATACCCTACATCTCTTTTATTCTTATACGTAACGGACGGGTACCATTTTTTCACACTCGTATCAATGTCCCCATCCACCCATCCCGTGGCTCCTCCCTCAATTAGAAGTTTACCTGCACCAAAACGTATAGCAACATCCAGTGACTTCGCATTGTCCTTTTCAATGGATAGTGCACCAGAAACCCTGTCCGTTTTCATCCAGTCATATACCCAAAAGCTAACTACACCTAATAGTACTACTCCCGCAATTATTAACAGTGTTTTCCGCATATTCACACCCCTTTACTCTATCATAAGCGAAACTTGATAAAATTGAGTCCATCAGATGACTGAACTGTGCATCAGTCTAAGGTCTGAGCGGTACAGTATATGGAGATCTATTGATGATTATTTCATTTGACAACAAAAAAATTTACACCGTGACGCCCCAGACTAAGCAATTATGGACAGCTATAGTTAAACATTGCCTGGCCTTTTATTAAACTACCATTCCAAACAAAAAGGACGAGCGTTCTATGAATACGCTCGTCCTTCTTACCATTAGGGTTATTTACTCCAGTGCTCAGCAATAAATTCATTGCGTCCTGAACGTGCACGGTTGTCCTTGTAATGTTCTTGTTCTTTTATATAATAATCTTGATGGTATTCTTCTGCCCGATAGAATGTTTCTGCGGGGCGGATGGTTGTAACGATAGGTTTTGTGAAAATACCACTTGCAGCTAGGTCAGCTTTCGATTTTTCGGCAGCTTCCCGTTGCGTATCTGTGTAATAAAAAATAGCGGTTGTGTAAGATGAGCCCCGGTCGTGAAATTGACCTTCTGCATCTGTCGGATCGATTTGTTGCCAGAATACTTCAAGCAACTTCTCATATGGGAATAAGGCAGGATCAAATGTGATTTCAACGACTTCCGTATGACCGGATGTACCTTTTTTCACGTCTTCATACGTTGGATTATCCAGATGTCCGCCCATATATCCTGACACGATGTCTTGGACACCTGGCCATTCTTTAAACGGTTTCACCATGCACCAGAAACATCCTCCAGCAAATGCAGCCTTTTCAATATTCTTTTCAACCATTGACAACATCTCCTTTTTTATGAATGCACGTGCCCAAATCCACTTGTCTAGTAGAGGCGTACACAGCCTGTTTGTGTTATAAAAGTCCTTCTTATACTATATCATTCACCGCCTACCTAGCGGTAATTTCACGAGGTTACTAGTAAAGCTTTTTCCTGCATCTTTCTACTTTCTTCTTCCGGTATACGAATGAATTTTACGATAATTGCACTCACTAGGTAGAGGGCACTGAAGATCCACACGACCCCTTCCGCTCCAACGAGCCCGATAAACGTTAAAGCGATCGCTGGTGCTACGAATGTTGATAAACCCGCAGAAAAATTCAACACGGACATTGCCGCGCCTTTATCTTCACCTGCAACGGAAGGTACCAGTGCACCAATTGGAACATAGCCCGCTACTAAACCACCCCAAACGAATCCGACAATGCTTGTCATAACAATGCTACCATTTGTAATCACCGGTATATAGAACAGAAGTGGCGTGAATATTGCACATCCAACTCCACCAAACCAAATGATCGTGTTTTTCCAACCGAATTTGTCTCCAATGAAGCCGAACACTAAATTAAAGATAATATTTCCTAAGAAGAATGTTCCCCATAATTGCAGCCAAGCAGTTGTTTCAATACCGTGTTGTGCCATATGCATGGGTAGGAATACCGGGAATCCATAAACACTTAAACTATTGATAACGCGGACAACCCCGCCCGCAGCAACTCTCGGGTTTGATTTCAAAATGGTAATACCTTTCAATAATTCTTTGACTGCTTCTTTTTTGTTCGCTAGTTTCTTCTTTTCAAACTTGTCTTTATTGATAATTAAAGCTAAAACCGCACCAAGACTAACCCAGAAAATGGATGTCCACATTGTATTGATGTAACCGAGATATTGGATCGCCACACTTGAATACCACGCACCAAGTACCATCATTCCCGCACAAAATACAAACCAGAACCAACCAACGGCAGAACTCAATTTATTTTGCGGTGTCTTATAAATGACCCATGTCAAGAAAGAATAAGCAAATAACGGATAACCAAAACCTTTTATGAAATAAGTTAAAAGCATGATCGGGTAATTCATCGTAGAAAAGCCATATGTAATAAACCCTGCCGTACCGATAATATAGACGGCTAATCCGATGGCCATTGTACGTTTCGGGCCAAAAACATCAACACAGACACCTGAGAACCAAGATGACAGTGCGATCGAGATTCCATACACTGTGAATATTGCAGCTGATTGCTGAATCGTTAATCCGCTTTCAATTAAGAATGGGCTTAACCAACCGGCTTCAATTCCATCTCCCATCATAAACAACATCACACCAAAAAAGCCCCAACCTAAGTTTTTCGTGATTCCAATTCTCTCCAACACATCAGTGCCCTCCATTCATATCAGTTTTGTAATGTCTTTACAAAACAAAAAAACTTTCTGTGAAAAACAGAAAGAGTCGTTGGTATTCATCGCTAGCGCAATATAAATATACATTCCTCTTTCTATCTCTCAAGCTACGCTTGCTGGATTTGGCACAATTATGTTGCCGAAGTTTCATAGGGCCAGTCCCTCAACTTCTCTCGATAGAAAAATAATATGAAATTAGTAGAATATAATAAAAACAGACCTAATGAACTCACTGTACATAATAATCAATTTTAAGTCAACCAGTTATTGAAACTTTCTAAATATACTGCCATAGTATGATATACTAATTAGCAAAATCATTTGTTTATATCAACTTCATAAGTGAGCATTTTTCACTAAAATTGGAATAACGCGGATCCATACTTTAGGAAGACGCATTCCTTTACAATCAACGCAATTTCCAGAATGTAAATAACTACTTTATTTAGAAACTTCAGCGATGTCAGGATTCCATATTATATTACAAAATTATTCTAGTAGAAAGGACTTGTATAATGCAATCATATATTGATGTAGAAAATGGTATCGTCCCCTCGGTTTGTTCTCTGGATTGTCCAGACCAGTGTGGACTGTTGATTCATAAAGAAGATGGTAAAATCATTAAAATTGAAGGTGATCCCGAACATCCAATCACAAAAGGAAGTATTTGCAACAAAGTTCGGCATATGGCTGAACGGATTTACGATCAAAATCGGATTACTACTCCTTTGAAACGAATCGGGGAAAAAGGCGATGGGCAATTCGTTCCAATCAGTTGGCAAGAAGCCATTACAACTATTACAAATCAATGGAAAAAATTAATTTCTGAAGAAGGCCCAGAATCAATTCTTCCCTACAGTTTCTATGCAAATATGGGGAAACTTAGTTCTAAGGGGATGGATCGCCGTTTCTTCAACCGTCTGGGTTCGAGTCAACTGGATCGAACCATTTGTTCAGTCGCTGGTGAAGCCGGCTACAATTACACAATGGGTGGGCGTTATGGAACAGATCCAGAAGAGATGAAGGATACGAAATTATTTATTTTTTGGGGCATCAACGCCGTCAGTACGAATATGCACCAAATTATGATTGCGCAAAAGGCGAAGAAGAGCGGCGCGAAAGTTATCGTCATTGACGTCCATAAAAACCAAACTGGGCGCATGGCTGACTGGTTCATTCCCATTCTTCCGGGAACTGACGGAGCGCTTGCACTCGGAATTATGCATATTCTTTATAAAGAAAAGCTAGTTAATCAAGCATTTTTGGAGCAATATACAATCGGCCATGAAGCGCTCGGCGAACATGTAAAATACTATGATCCCCAAATGGTTTCCACCATTACGGGTGTGCCAGAGGAAGATATCTATGAGTTGGCGCGGATGTATGGGACCGTCTCCCCTTCCATGATTCGCATCGGCAATGGGTTACAACATCATGATAATGGCGGCATGATAGTCCGGACTATCACTTGCTTGCCTGCATTGACAGGGCAGTGGGAATTAAAGGGCGGAGGGGCGGTTAAATCAAATTCGGACTATTTGACACATAATATCGCCGCACTGGAACGTCCGGAACTTCAGAAAAAGCCAACGCGTAAATTCAATATGAATTTATTGGGACAAGTATTACTGGAGGAACAACAGCCGGTTCGCTCTTTGTATGTCTATAATAGCAACCCAGCTGTTGTCGCACCGGATGCCAATAAAGTACAGGAAGGCTTGGCACGTAAGGACTTGTTTACAGTGGTTCATGATTTGTTCTTGACGGACACTGCGTTGTTTGCCGATATTGTTCTACCGGCGACATCCGCATTTGAAAACACCGACTTCTATACGTCTTTCTGGCATCACTATATTCATTTGCAAGAACCAGTTATTGAGACCTACGGGGAGAGTAAATCCAACCCTGACGTTTTTAGATTATTAGCGCAAGCTATGGGCTTTGACGAGCAACCTTTCCTAGATGATGACGCTGAAATGATCAATCAAGCGTTAAGCGATTTGTCCAACCCTCATTTATCCGAAGTGTCGTATGCCGCATTAAAGGATAAACGCTATATGAAAGCGAGCGATACACGCAATCCATTGAACCATTTAAAAACACCAAGCGGAAAAATCGAATTGTATTCAGAACAAATGAAATCGGCAGGATTACCAGCTCTTCCTACGTATATTCCGATTATTCAAGATTCCGATTATCCGTTACTGTATATACCTGCAATTAACCATAATTTTATGAATACCATTTTTTCGAACAATGAAAAACATATTAAACTTGAAAAAGAACCTAAATTGTTTATGAATTTGCACGACGCGAAAGAGCGAGGAATCGAGGACAAAACGACCGTTCGTATTTGGAATGAGCGCGGGGAATGTGAATTTATTGTCTCTGTCGGCGAACAAGTACTTCCGGGAGTTGTTGTCAGTCAAGGGATTTGGGGAAATATTTCAGACCAAAAACACCTTGTGAACGCCTTAACACCAGATCGAATTGCCGACATGGGCGGTGGAGCCACGTTTTTCTCGGGGCGTGTTGAAGTCGAGAGTTTATGACTAGACAAAACGGATCTCAATTCCTAGGGCATTATTATGAGCCTTTTTACTATATTCAAAATTTACGTCAGACAATCTAGCATGCTAAAATATATTGAATTCAATTTCAAAGAGGAAGTGTGAAACTCAAGAGAAGTCCGATATTGGCTATACAATCATCACGTTACACTGTATTTGATTTAAAGTAATCAAACTAGTAAAGAGGTGTTCTAAGTTGATAGCGGAAAATAAAGAACAAACGATATTTAATCATGTAGGTAAGAGAATCGTAACGGATCGTGACATCGAAATTATTGCAAAAGTCGAAGAACCATTAGTCGTCGTCTTAGGAAATATGTTGAGTGACGAAGAATGTGATGAACTGATCCGACTCTCGACAGACAAGATGAAACGATCCAAAATCGGCATGGTCCATGCGGAAAATGAGATTAGGACAAGCAGCAGCATGTTTCTTGAGGAACAGGATAACCCGGTTGTTATGAGAATTGAAAAACGGATTGAAGCAGTTATGAACATTCCTATCGAACACGGCGAAAGACTCCAGATTCTTCATTATCTGCCGGGCCAGCAATATAAAGCGCACCATGACTTCTTCTCATCGACTAGCAATGTTACCAACAATCGAATCAGCACGCTCGTCATGTACTTGAACGATGTCGAACAAGGTGGCGAAACATTCTTCCCCCATCTGAAACTGTCCGTCACGCCTCAAAAAGGAATGGCCGTTTATTTCGAGTATTTCTATAACGATCCGTTGTTGAACGACTTGACGTTGCACGGTGGCGCACCGATCGAAATCGGAGAGAAATTTGTAGCGACGCAGTGGATGAGGAAGCAGAGAGTACGGTGAGGAACTTGGTTAAACTTGAATAGTCAGTGCCTACACGAAAAGTTTTCACAATACTTTGAATGGTGACTATGTTTATAACTTTTCCTATTGTAAAAGCGTTCGGCTGTTATTATGAGCTGAACGCTTTTTTTGATTCAAGATATCTATTGAATGAAACTAACGTGCAATTTTCATCACTTCTATATAATAGGGACAATCATTATTGTATTTTACACATGAAAGCTTAAAAAACGCCAACCCCTAAATGTTAGGAGTTGACGCTTTTTAATTAGGACAGCTATCTAACATCATGCGGCACATGTAATAACCTTGAAAACATGTACAAATGGAAGTTAAAAATCCTATTAAATCTACGTTTAAAATTTTCAAGGCAAAGGGATATATAAATTTACTCCTAAACCTGAACAAGTATTTATACAACAAAATTATTATAAGGGGCTACATTTTCGACTCTGGTGTAGGTCCTAGTTTTTGTTCCCCCAACATTCAATCTCCATTACGACTTATACAGATTCTTCACTTGAATGAACTTTCCGCATAAAGGCATTCACATCCGCTGGTACTTTACCGTCAAGTAAGGAAACAATATATACTGTTAAGAAGCCAACTGGCACGGTAATGATACCTGGCACTCTAAATTGTAAAGCCTCAGGTAAAATGGATGAAAAGAAAATCATAAACATAGAAACTGCAAAACCAACAATCAGTCCCGCAATTGCTCCCTTTTCAGTAATCCCACGCCACCAAATACCTAATACGAAAATAGGTGCAAATGTGCTTGCCCCAACTGTAAAGGCGAGCGCGACAAGATGGCCAATGGAGGCATCTTTGACGAATAAACCGAGAACTCCATAAAAAACACCGAGAAAAACAATCGCTAATTTTGCAGCGTATACTCGATTTTTCTCTGTTAATTCCTTTTTTGTGAATTTTGCATATAAATCGTGAGCAATTGCTCCTGAACTTGCAATAAATAATCCAGATAGGTTTGAAAAAACCGCGGCAAACGCACCGGCAATTACAAATCCAAGCAGCCATTTACCGCCTAAAGCAGTTGCAATAGATGGTATCACCATATTATCTCCGCCGGTAATCAGGTTCTGCATGACTTCAGGACTGGCATTTCCACTTAAATAGATGGCTCTTCCGACAACGCCAAGGTAAATGGCACAGGCGAAAAATAAACTAGCAATCCCAATAGCTAATACTGCCGACTTTCGGGCAGACTTAGCATCTGGATTTGTGTAAAAACGCAGTAAAATATGTGGAAGCCCAAGTGTACCTAGTGAAAGCCCGATTAACATAGATGCAGAGTGCCAAAAGTTTGGATTGAATGCACCAGTTTTTGACCATGTTTCTCCGTTAAATACGACATCTTTTCCATCCGTCGTATATGCGCCCGTGTTCAGTACCGTACCACTAAATTCACTGATTACGGATAGAATTCTCTCGTAATGGAAACCTCCATAAATAGCGGCGGCTACCATGACGATAAAGGCTATAAAACGAATCCAAAGCTCCAACGCTTGATTAATGGTTGTTCCCTTCATCCCACCAATTCCAACGTAGAATATCATGACAACACTTGTAAAGATGATGCCAAATTCATAGGAAGTTCCGAAAAACATGCTCAAAATCTGAGCAGCGCCGAGTAACTGGGGTGCTGCATAAAATCCTGAAATAGCAAGCACTACAATTACAGCCACAATTCTAGCTCTTTTACTATGAAAGCGGTAGGCAACAAAGTCTGCAACTGTGAAGGCACCGAACCGGCGTAAAGGTCCCGCTATGAAAAGTGCCAAAAGCGTTAAACCAATTGTAAAGCTAAAGGTATAAAAAGCCCCATCATAACCGATTGCAAAGGTAAGTCCTGCTAGTCCTAAAAACGTTGCAGCACTTAGATAGTCCCCGCCAATCGCTGAACCATTTGTAAACCATCCGAAATTACGTCCGCCTACAAAGAAGTCACTGGCACTTTCATTTCTTTTTGATAAATACGTAATATAGACAATTGTCCCCAATAATAAGATCGTAAAGAGATATTTTGGATCTAATAACGCTTGCATCATAGCAACGTCTCCTCCTTACTTTCTACAAAACTTGCTTGTACACTTGCCGTTTCCCCCTTTTTCTTCACTTGGCTTTTTTGTTCACTTACCATGTTCTCTTTCTTCTCCATACGGCTCATTTCTAGACTTTTTCTTTCCCATCTTTCATAAAGCTTCGTGTGTAGATAAGCAATAATAAATGCCATCGCCATCGCGACAATTGTCGTTAAAAACCAGCTAGTAGACATTCCCCCAAACATCTTTGCAAAAGCCCAATCTGGTTTAAACCAGTTGATTGCTGGAACAGAAAAAATAAATATAAAGTAAACAATTGCTAGTGATAATCCAGTTGATAATTCGGTTCTAATGCTATAACTTGTTTTCTTATCCAACTTAGGTAACTTTTTTATATCAACCGTTTCACATGGCTCGTCTGTCATGACATACTTTTTCTCTTCCAATTGTATACACCCCTTCATTTTTCAAGACTTATCAATGAACTTAGTTTGGTGCAAAACAGCATGAATACTAACTGGTTAGTTATTTTTATCAACAAGAAAACTCTTTGTATTAAAATAGTTTAAAACTGTTTGACCCTTGCATCTATTTCTCTAGGTGATTTTCTCAATAATGCCCGCATTCCAAAAGCTTACAAACAAACTACTTTATGATTTATCGACGCGTAAAGTAATCCATTCCCCCAAAACCTTAGGTACTTCTAAATCAACCCTCCCTTTGAATTCAATTCCAAAGATCATAGCATCTCCTTTTTCTCCATTGATAAAATGGATTTCTTGCCATTTTATCTAAAGTGCTATTAGCTCCGTTGCCAGTATATGATAACCTTCCCTGAAAAATTAACCGTCGCATTAATTTTTTCAGTTTCTTACTTCCACCCTTTTCTGTACTAGTCATTCCGATTTCCTGTTCCTCCCATACTGTTCATCCACATACAATAGTCAGTATTTTCTGATTATATAGATTACTTTAATCCCAGTCAAGTCATTTTTAATTAATCATAATCCATTTCCTCTGAACTACTGCCACTTTCACTATGTTAAAAAGAGGAGATTCTCAAGAACACCAGCGTTACAGCCAGTTATGCATTAGCCGATATTCGATTTACTTTAACAGGGACATCACGGCTTTTCCGTCTTTCATTTTTTTCTTGACGCCCTATTCCGGTTCTTGCAGTATCTCTGTGCGTAACTGTTTAAGCGGAAATTCCAGATGATCCTAAACATTTTCTCATAAAAAGGCCTCTCAAAAGTTTTGTCGACTAATGAGAAGCCTTCGGTCATGATTAAATATACTTATTTGCTATCAAACGGACAGTGAAATGATATTGTATGACACAAAACCCCATTAAAAAATGGTTTTTTGCTATCTTACATCATGCCGCCCATAGAGTCCGGGCTATTACACATGTATACCGGATAGTATAGATCGCTATATATCAACGTTTTGAAGTGTTTTATTCAAATTAATTATATCAACTTATACTGGTTTTTATAAGTTTCGGCATCAATCAGGGCATCAAATATGACCTTGTGACATCAGAAACAGATGGCTGGAAGTTTTAAATTTCGCTGTCTGTTTTCTTGATTTCAATTTTTTTAGAAAACCCGATCTTTTCAATCCAGTCTTCATCGCTTCCGTTTGTAAGATACGATACTCCCACCATTTTTACGGACTTCATTATAATACTTCTCCATATACTTACCAACTTCTTTTTTATGGAACAGCCACTTGCTCCCTAGGCGTATCTTCGGAAATTCTTCATCGTATAAAAGGTGGGTTACAATCGTATTCCAAGACATGTTTAAATATGTAGATAGTTGCTTTGAATTCATGAAAAATACTTCTGATTCAAGTTCTTGTAAATGCTCATCTATTATCTGAAGGTAAAGCTCTTTTAGCTTTTCTTGATCAACTTCTATGTTAATCATTTTTTTCGCCCACCCATTCATTCAGCCACTCTATTTCCTCCTGTGACAAGCTCTGCTCTTCTTCTGTTTCTCCTTCTATTACATGGTGCCAATTCGATTCTTCCCATTCTAAGTGGGTTTCCCACTCACGCATAGTTTTTAATGCTTTTTCAGTTTCTAATTGCTGTCTAGTTTTGAAGGGAATTATGTTCGCCATGTTCGCCACCTCTTCCGATCTGATATGTTCCTTCTATAGTAAAGGTTTCAATCGAAAGAATCAAAAAAGCTCACACTGTTATATTGTGGGCAATATTGTTATTACATCGTACCTTAAAGGCTTTGATTTCAGTCTTGTTTCTTATTTGCAAATTTTTGGTGCAAACTTTTATATGTCCAAAGCACCCATCTGTAACCGTCCTCACAATATGATAGTCTGTAATTTTCACCACAAAATAATCCAACTAAATTTCGGCTACTTCCCGCGAGAAAAAATCATTTTAACATCCAAAGCAGTTTTGTGATTTGTCTTAATGCGAACAATACCATTATATCTAATAGTGGTTCATCCCCACTTATAACATTAAACCAGCTAAGGAAACCACTTCCAGTTTCAGTCTAAATTACACTATCACAGGGAAATTACTCATTATATTAAAAAACTAAAAAACCTCTAGTAAAGAATCTTTAGAGGTTTTATTGATTATTATATTTATCGCAAGAATAACATAACCATTTAGAATTCAATATGAGCGAAATCCTCGAAATTTACATCGTTAGGAATAAGATTATCGGCCATAAGATCACGAAGAGCTGTAATGGTAATTGCTACATTGGCATCTATGAACTGTTCACCATCGGCGTTATGTTTGACATAGGGCACATTGCGAACAACATATTCGGTCTGCTCGATATGCCAAATGATGTTCTTTGATAACCTAGTTGGTTCACTTTTCATATCGAGAACCTCCTTGTCTATGGTAATCATTTGCTTTCACTCCTCATACGTCTAATTTTGAGTCTTATATCAAATATTATACCCTATTCCATATCCATTCAATCTTTTTAATTTTTATCCTTCTTTTATTTCCGACTTTCGTCTAATAATTTCCGTTTGAATTCAAGCATCCGGTCTTCCATATCCTGGTCTTGAACAATTTTTGATGTCAACTTCTTTGGAGGGGCATTCCTAAACATTAAAGTAACGATTTTGATGAACCTCGTTCCACTTGATTCCCATACGAAACTCACTGGTATCTTGAAATGTTCAGGGTCACTTGCCATCATCATAGTATATGTCAGGGTAGGATGCCCTTTAAATTGTGCTTTCACAACCGTGTCCGTGTCAATAACCCGATTGATTAAATCTATGACGTAAGGTAGTTCATCAGAACCTTGCCTTTCAAACATTTGTACTAATGAATGTTCCGCTGCCTGAACTATACCTTGGAGCCTTAATTCATCGGCGGATTTGTCGTGAACAATCTGGTCCTTCTCGCTAACAACCATGGCTATCTGATTTGGAGTTAGGTATGACAAGTCCTTACCTTTTTTTTCTTCTCTACGAAGTTGTCTTAATGTGTATTGTGATGCAATATGTATGATTTCATCAACCTGTGGCTGTTCAAAACTAATAATATCAGAAACTTTCAATCTTTTTTCATCATGAAATATGACATAGAATGTTTTAATCAAAATAAACACACGTCCTTTACAACTAGTCCATTCTATTATTATGGCATAGAAAACTATTTGTCGATTAGATAAATAATTCGCCCTTTGTTAGAAAAGCGTCCGCCAAAAATAAAGTAAAACTTATTTTTACCGACTTAGAGATTTAATCTGGATAGGAAGATTCCTTCTTTCATTTCAACAAGTTCAATGAACCTTCTACATTCCACTAAGCCGTAAGTGGTAGTTTATTAAATGTTTTCATAGTAATATAGTTCGTTATAAATATATTACCACTTAAAATCATATCTAGATTTTACACTTGTATTCCAGACTTCTTTGTTCCCCTTAGAGGAATTTATACATAAATAAAAAAAGCACTGCCCGAAGACAATGCCAATTCATGTTCTCTAAATTATTATTTTATATTTCAAAAGCAGTAAAACTTCCTGCGTCGTCAAAATTCTTAATATAGACTACCTTGTTCGAAAACTGCTCGACTGTTTTTGTGCTACTTCCTATTACAAGAGATAGCACATTGGATTCCCTTTCTCTTTTCTTTTTATTGAATGCTTCTAGGAATGAATCCTTTACTCGGTCTTCACCATCAGTTACGAAAATAATATCCGCTTGTTTAAAACGACTTTCGTTTATTACTGCCATCGCCCTATTAAGCGGAAGTGCAAAGTCCGTACCTCTCCCTAAGAAAGTTTGGGCTAAATTGATCATATCTGAACTTTTTATTTTTCCTCTCTCGTATTTAAAGATTTGTGTACGAGTAGAAAACAATATCAAACAAAAATCCCTTCTCTGTTTTCTTGCAATCGACATAAGGGCTAACGTAAACCCTTTGGATTGGCTATCTAGCTTGTGCATACTGCCTGACTGGTCCAGGCAAAGTACAATTGGACCTTTCCCCAATACCTCTTGCCCTTTCTGTTCATACATCATCGTCTGACCTTCTACAAAGCGACGTAAAAAGTCATTCCTCGTTATCGGATGTGTGTATAACCCTAACTCCATCGGTAACAGTCGCTCAATATCGTTACCTAATGTAACCCCACTTCTTTCCATTGAATCACTATGCTTAGATTTTTGCTTTTTACGGGCTATCTGTTTAAATCGACCAGCCCAATCCGCAATTTCTTTCATCTGTTTATTAGATGCGATTTTTTCAGCTAATGAAATCTGATCCCGCAAAGGAACTTTTTTCAGTTCTGCATCACCACTACCAGCACCCGTACCCCCAAGTAATGATTTCAAGCTATCTTTCGTCTGTTTCGTTTCCTGCATAGCTTGTGCCATCGCTTGCGAAAAGCTATGACTGTTGTTCTGCAACGTTTGTTGAAGTTGATCCCCTAGGTCTGACATTGCTTCTTTTAAGTCTTCTTGTAACTTCTCACTACCATTTCCAGCTCCATTTTGTTGTTCCTGCTTTTGAAGTTGCCTTTGCATCGCCTGAATTTCTTGCATTTGTTTTCGTAAATCTTCATCCTGTTCTTTTTGTTTAATTAACCATTTGTTCGTTTTCTCCCCAAATTTCACAGTTCCGATGGCTGAAGATAAGTCATCCAATCGAGTAAAGTTTCGATAGTTTTCAAACGACTCATCATTCATGATTTTCTCCATAAATGATTTGTTAACTTGCAAATCATCTGGGATTTTCCCTTCGCTTAATTCAGGTTTCATTTTGTATAAAGAAGCCCATATGTCACCGAGTAACGGTTCAATAGTAGGCAATTCTCCATCAAGGCTTAACTTTTGAAGTCCTTGCGACATCTTATAAATCTCTTTGAAACGTCTTTTATCGAAGGTGTCTGTATTTAACACAGAATGATTTTCATTTCTAATTCTAGTTAATTTCAAATAAAACACTCCCTTTTATTTTTTCGAAAAAGAAATGCCAAGAAGTATCCTTAGCATTCCAATTATCTTCATCAATGTTTTTTTAGAATGGCATTTGTACAGTTGATTTTTCACTTGCAGTGCCAAAATCCATTGGCTCCAAAATACTGTCAAGAATTTCTTGTTGCATCGCTTTCACTTTATCAAGTAAAGAGTCAATATCCGTATCTCTACTTTGATTATGCTTTTTCAACTTATTTAAATCAGCAACTAACGATTTCAATTTTTGGGTAGCTTCCATACCAGCATCAGTAGAAGCTTCGGTCTGCATGGAAGAAAATATTTCACTAGCCTCTTCCTGAATCGTATCAAGTTTTCGAGTAACCACGTCTTGTGCGTGGCTACGAACAATCAAAGAAACGTTATCCTTTTGATCAACCGTTTCCCACAGGGCATTTTCAAGGATGACAATATCATCAACCTTCACAATTTGTCTTTGGTTTATCAGAGCCTTTGCTTGAAGTACCGACAGCGACTGTTTAAATCGCCTGTCAGAAGGACGGATTCCTTCATCACGCAATTCATTACGGATTTTTGAAAAAGTTTCATATATTTCGTCTGGAATTGTAACCATGTCAGTAAAAAACTGAAGTTGAACCAACTCCTCCATAGTCATGGAGGGCATAACCTGATTTTGATCGGTGCCCTTCATCATAGAAACAAAATTCGTTTCATCTGCAATGTAATCTAGTTCGAATCGAAGTAAGAACCTGTCGAAAAGGGCTTCAAGACCTTCTTCCTCGTCTGGATATTCATTTGAAGCCCCAATAACAGATATCAAGGGAACCTTTACTGGCGTTCCGTTATTATAGAAAAGTCTTTCATTTATTAGTGTTAGCAAGCTGTTCAAGATAGCAGAGTTCGCTTTGAATATTTCATCCAGGAAAACAAGATTTGCTTCTGGCATTTTAGTTGCTGTATTCCGCTTATATACGCCTTGCTCAAGGTCTTTTAAAGACAATGGACCAAACACTTCTTCAGGTGTACTGAATCTTGTCAGCAACCACTGGAAGTATTCCGTTCCCTGTATGATTGTTGCTAACTCAACCGACAATGCAGATTTTGCAGTTCCGGCAGGTCCAATCATGAGCATGTGCTGCCTTGAAAGTAGAGCAACGAGAATCCCTTCAACTTCTTTCTCACGCTCAAAAAACTTTGCATTGAGTGCATTTTTAATTTCCTCTAACTTTGCAAAATTAGTATTTGTCATTTTTTATTAACCCCTTTTTTAGTTTAAATAGAAAAGGAAGCCGATTTTTATTGCAACCGTACTTCCCTTTATAAGAATTATTTCAGTTTTTCGCTGAAAGAATAAATAATTCTTGTTCTTTTATCGATAGCTCACGCATCTTCATCTGCAACTCCTGTTCTTTCAGTTCATTTGAACGTTCGAGTTCTTGAGCAATCTTCTTAACGTGTTGCACACAATCAACAACATCTCTTTCATAGAATTTTCTTCCCATTATCGTTTGATAAAATTCTGGCATTTTAATCCCTCCATTCCGTTACTTTTTAAAGATCCGCAACCATTTTCGAAACAGCGGCACGGATCGTTATAATTTTATTTTCTAGCGTATCTGCTTCATTGGCGACAATGCCTTTATAATTACGATAGTTCGCAATTACAGACTTCGCATTTTCAATAATCTCTTTCACTTGTCCTTTTTTCAGCCCAGCACTCGACTTACAATCATGTAAAATTGCTTCTAAATGATCGTTTAGTTTTGTGTTCACCATTTGCCTATTGTCGAATGTATTAACAACGGGGATCTTGAATCCTTCACTGTTCTCAAGAGAGGACGTAAAGTTTACGAGCTGGTTTAGACCCTCCGTATGTGAATCTGGGACAAAATATACGCCTCCATTTGGACGTACAGGTGTGGGTGCAAGTGATTGAAGTATTTTACTCACCATTACTCTTACTTGCTGAGCTGAATAATGGTCTTTGTAAATATTGAAATTACGCTCTGCTTCAAAGCACAGCTCTTTTGCAATTTCATTCTCCGTTATAAACGTTAGAGAACTCTTCTGTTTATCTAGCGTGATTACTCCCGCTTTACTGTTGTAGTCAAGACGTTTACCCGCCTGATCCACTTTTTCCACTACAATGTTCCTTTGCACATGGCTTTTGTCCGAGAACACTTCACGTATAAGGTAGTTCTCGAATACCCCAGCATGTCCTGTAGATTTTCTAGTCTCTATCTCTTTAGTACTTCTTCGGAAAGCATCAGCTGGACGAATCGCATTTGGCATCCATTCAACAGGCAAACCTGATTGAACAAGTGCTTGCTCCAAATCATTCATTTTGACTAATTGCTTGCCAACCGAGAACCACATGAGGTGACCGAGAATACCGTCTTGCTGCTTGTTTTGAACAGCTGTCATATTATCAAGATTAATAGACATACCTAACAACCCTTTCTATTTTTGTATTTTAGATAAATAAAAAAAACGCATTTACACCTAGCGATTGCTAAGTAAATGCGTTTTAAAATAACCCGATTTGTTCGTCAATAAATTCTTTTCTATCTCCCTTCTATAGTTTTTGAAAGCAAAAAACCGACCACTCCTGAATAGGAATAATCGGTTTTAATATAGTTCACGCAAAATGCGTAAGTATCCTTTTTGATATGCAAAAGCAATTTTCGGACGTGTAATACGTCTGCCTAACCTCTCTCTCAAATTAGGAGTCCAAAGGCTGAACATTTGTGCCGAGTCACTTTCTAAAAAAGATAGAAAGTATAACGACTTTCACTAGTAGAACAGTGACTTAATAACATAATGAATATACTTTTACTTTAACAAAACCCGGGGCTGATAGCAAATTCATCCGAAATGACCGCCTAACATTACCGTGAATTTCTAGTTAAGTTAAGCGTCTTAAATAATTATGATTACTACAGTAACGCCCCCTTTAGCTCAAGAGGAAGTTTTGATGAATCGTACTGGTTTTGAAACGTACATTTGAATTTTATTCTCCATAACTATCAAGGAGTAATAGCGCCTTATGAGAATCAAGCGATAGAAGCACGCTTTTTTAATTAGATCAATTATCAGAGAAAACAAATCCTTTTATTAAGAACAAGTTATTTGAATTAAAAGGGCAACTTAAACAATATGCATCACAGTGAAACCTCCGTCATCTTATAAACGGCCAATGAAATAGTAGGTCAATACTTTATAGGATATTACCAACAATATCACGTATTTGCCACGCTAAAATAGTTTCAATTTAAAAAGCCGATTTCCTCACTATAAGGAATTTCGGCTTTTTTTGTATTCATAATACTATCCTGCACAACAAGATAATTTAGATACATCTTTATCAAACGTAAGGGCTGCTAATTTCAAACCTTCTGCCATTGTTAAATAGGGGGCAAAAGTTTCTCGTAGATCCTCCACTGTCAATCCAAATTTTACAGCTAATGTTGCCGCATAGATTACCTCTCCTGCGTTTTCCGAAACGATATGAACGCCTAACACTTTTAATGTTTTTGCATCTGCTACTAATTTAAAAACGCCTGTTGTTTCCTGATTAACAAGGGCTCTTGGTACGGCATCTAACGGCAAGACTGATGTTTTAACCTCAAGTCCTTTTTCTTTTGCTTGCTGTTCAGTTAAACCAACCGTTGCAATCGATGGATTAGTAAACGTAACACCTGGAACAACTTCTAAATTCACCTTTTGATTTAGGCCTCTGATTGCATTACGCGCAGCAAGTCCACCTTGATAAGCAGCTACATAAACAAATTGAGGACCAAGCGTTACATCTCCGGCTGCGTAAATTTGGGAATTGGATGTTTTAGAATATTCATCAATGACGATTTCACCACGAGACCCAACGTCAACACCTGCTGCATGTAAGTTCAAAGATTCTGTATTTGGCTTTCTTCCCGTTGCTACAAGCAATTCTTCTGCTTCAATAATTCGCTTTTCACCATTTATTTCTACATGAACTTTTTTAATGCTTCCATCTTGCTCTATGCGTTCGTAGGTTGCTCCTGTAATTAGATTAATTCCCTGTTCTGTTAATGCCTGGGTCATCGCATCTGAAATTTCAGGTTCGTATTCTTTTAGTAGACGCTCGCTTCTTTGTATCAAAGTTACTTCTGCGCCTAAATTATGAAATAGCTGTCCTAATTCCAAGCCGATATATCCAGAACCAAGCACCGTGAGACGCTTTGGCACTTTCTTTAATTCAAGTAACGAAGTGCTTGTTAAATAATCCACGTCATTCAATCCCGAAATATTTGGAACAGATGGAGACGCACCTGTGGCTATTAAAAATCGTTTTGCTGTTATTTGGTTGCTATTAACTTCAATCGTGCTTTCGTTTACAAATTTCGCTTCACCTTTTATTAATTCAAAACCGTAATCATCAATTAAATTCACATATTTTTCGTTGCGAAGTGTACTTACTAATTCATCTTTTTGGTTTACTAATGAGGCTAAATCAACATTTTGTGCTGTAGTGTGTAATCCTGTAAATGGATTATTTTTTGCTAAATGATTGATTTCTCCGGCTCTTAACAAGGTCTTAGACGGAACGCATCCGATATTAACGCAAGTTCCTCCCACCGTTCCACGTTCAATCATCGCAACTTTTGCGCCATAACCCACGGCTTCAATGGCAGATGAAAAGGCCGCTGCACCAGAACCAATGATGATGTAGTCATAATCATCTTCGCAACCTGTATTAGCTTTTACTTGTGATTGTAAATCTTCAACTTCCCCTGGATGATATTTTGCTTCAGCAATCGCATTTTTAGCTATTTCAACTTCTACGTCATTTTGAAGCTCAAATACAGCATCCCCACGACGAAAATCAACTTCAATACACTTTGCACCTATATTTTCCAAGGCAACTGAAACATGATTTTCACAACTTGCACAAGTCATTCCTTGAATGTTAATCCGATATCTTTTCAATACTTTTCCTCCGTCCTTAAATTTCTAGTAAAGTTTCAATAATGGGGCATTCATAAATATCCTTGTTTTCGGGACATCTTCCTTTTAGGTCGATAAGCATGTGTTCGATTTTTTTTAGATCTTGAATTTTCCGTTGAATGTCCTCTATCTTATAAACAGTGAAATCATACATATCACGGCACTTTGCTTCATCACGATCCACCACGCCTAAAAGCTTATCAATTTCATTTAAAGTAAAACCTAATTCCTTCATACGTTTAATGAAATTCAATCGATCAACGGTTTGTTCTGTGTATATTCGATATCCTGACTCTGTACGAGAAGGTTTCGGAATTAATCCTAATCGCTCATAATACCGAATGGTTTCTTTGTTAACGTTACATTTCTCCGCCAGTTCACCTATATGAAAAACCATTTGTTTCACCTCATACATAGTATAAACCCTGTACCTAAGTACAGGGTCAATATATAGCTTCCTAAAAAAAAAGCACCACCTAACAGGGATGCTATTTCGTGTTTTAAATTAATTTTATCCCTATCTGTGATGTTCATACACATGGTCATCTTGGTACAACCACTTTCTCAAATGGACATGTGCAGATATATCCAGGGGGAGACAAGTACGCCGACCGAGACGGAAAAAGGGCATTATCGCCATATGATTGGTAACACAACTTTTGAAGATGGACATATATATCAATACGAAGCATATACAAGTTTACCCATTCCATTACCGGGTGGGTTCCATACCTATTATATGGAAGTGAGAACGACAGAAGATGATGGTCATACACATGTGATAAAAGGATTCACTCAACCCTCAAAAGATTAATAAGAAACGGTGTTAAGGTGAGAAACAATCTTGTTCTGCGGGAATAGCACGAGATCAAATTTGATATAAAAAAAGAACCATGAAAAGTATTGTGAGTACTTCACGATTCTAAGTGGATGATGTTTAAAGGAATTATGTTAGTTGCATCGTTGTAATACAAGTATTGTCGCCTTCAAATGTGGAGATATTAGATTCAACTGTTTTGTCGTCATGTGTAATTTTCACTTGGAAATTTTTATTACGCGGTAACCACAGATCGATAAATCCATTTTCTAAAGAGGCGATCGTTTCGTCTACAACGACATTGCCATCTTCGTCTTGAATATGCACGTCGAAGTCTTTTTCAACTAGTTCTCCTTGGCACCCTGTTAAACTATGTATTGCACAAGGATGTGTAGTTTCAACAAATGGTGCAATAGAAACGAAGAATTCATCACTTGGCAAGTCAAATGTAGTTTCTTTGCCATTATCATTAACAATCAGTTCATGAGATGTAATAGATGCTGTTACATCGTCTTCAAAACTTCCAACGCTATACTCATGTACCTTTTCTTTTGTATCTTTGACTTCACTTCCATCCGATGAATCATTGCTGCAAGCGACTAACATAAAACTTAGCAATAAACCAAATACTACGAGTAATCTTTTTTTCATAATTAATTTCTCTCCTATTCTTTATATGAAAAATTATAGGTCATCGAATTGACCTCACTTTTATTCAAACTAAAAAGAACTTACATCAAGTATATTTTATCATATCTCACTTATAAAAATCGCAAGTTAACCGAACCGTCACACTTTAAATTGGGAAGTTGCCTATTTGAAAATCAACTTTTAATCGTGTTAAATGATAGAATTGAAGCATGCTATCAAAAAAATGCCCCATAAAACCAATAAATTTTGGCTTATGGGACATTTTTATTCTACTTTGTAAAAACATTATTTAGCTGAAAGCTCACTTTCCGTTACCCATTTATGGTTTGTTACTTCTTCCCCACCGGTAGTCGGAGTATAGTCAATCATATATACAGTAGTTTTTTCTGCTGAATCAATTTCAGCTAATGCTCCTTCCATCCCTTTCATGTGGTCTGCCTCCACGGTGACCTCGGTTCCCTGTTCCAAAGTTTTGTCGTCATCATCTTTAACTTCTTCTTGAATGACCCATTTATGATTTTCCACTCTTTCTCCGCCAGTTACCGGGGTATATGAGATAGCGTAAGCCGTAGTATCATAAGCACCCACAATTGTCGCTACAGCCCCATCCATTCCTTCCATATGGTCTGTTTTAATAATTGCTTCGCTTCCCACTTCATAGGTTGGATTTTCTGCCACCTTCAAGCTTTCAGGGACTTCACCTGAGCCGGAATGGTTCATCTCCATTTCCATGTCTCCCTGTTGGGGTTCGTTATTAGTGTTTTGACTTTCCTCGTTGCTGGTATTATTTCCACAAGCACTTAAACCAATAATCATAGCGATACTTAAAAAAAGCAGTTGCTTTTTCATTCGAATAGCACTCCTTATTCTGAATAATTATCAAATAAAAGAAGCTATCCCAAGAAAGCCTTTTCAACTTCTTGAAATAGCTCCTTTGCTGGTTATATTTTCTGCATATTACTTAAGCTACCATTTGTCGGCATGCCTCAGCACACTTTCGGCAAGATTCGGCACAGCGTTGGCAATGATCGTGATCATGTTTTGCACACTCTTCTGCACAACGTTCGCAAACTTCTGCACATAGTTCTAAAATCTGTTTAGTAAATGGGCTATTTCGCGTCATTGCTTGTACGGAAAACGCACATATATCTGCACATTCACGGTCCAAGCGGATACAATCAGCCATCATCTTCAGATCTTCCTCTTTCAAGCACGCATCAAAACAGACATTACATGCCTCTAGACATTCTAAACAAGCTTTCAGACATTCTTCGTATTTCGTATTCATGGACTCACCTCCTGCTATTTTTGCAATCAGTGATATTTTTCCCTTAAAAGTCGTTTTAAAACTAAAAAGAAGAAACTCCTTAAAAAATCCTTTTTCTTTTTTTATGTGTTGGACTCCAAACAAACAGATTACTTTTCTCTGTGCCAATAATAATCGCTTAGCACGTCCGCCAACGCTTCGGTAGTCCGATGTAGCTCTTCTACCGTATTATCGACGCCTCCAATTTCTACAATAACGGAGTTTGGGGAAATATCTTGGTTATAGACCCCATTGCCTTGGCTACTATCTTTTTTTAGTATTCCTTTTGACAAACCGGGATACTGAGTAGCGAGAAGTTTATGTAGGCCTTCAGTAAACGAAAGATTCTTCATAAATTCTTCATGTCCAGTACCAACTACAAATAACAGACGTGCATAATTTTCCCCATTCATTTCTAACGTGGTAGAATCTTTGCGCAATGAATCACGATGTAAATCCAGAAAAATGTCGAAATCTTTATTTTCGGCACGCGCAGACCGAACCAATTCTTCTGATAAATTATATGAACTATTATAGTTTAACTCTCTCAAACTTAATTCTTGAACAATATCGGTTGAATCCACTTTCGTTCCCACCCCTCTTCTCTCCAGTGCCCTACCCAGCATTTCACCGACCAACGTAATATTTGCTTTTGAGTGATAAGCATCTTCCGGTTTATCGGTGCCTTTTAAATAAGGTAAAAAAGATTCCCTGTTATGGGTGTGATAAATATAAATAATGTCTCTGCCAAATGTCGAATGAATTGAATCTTTTGTAATTCCTTTAGGTGATTTCATACTTTCAAAGATAGCGTCAATGTTCTTGAAAGCAAGTTCTCTGTCTTTTAAAAGATCTTTCATGGCAGGCTGGAATTCATCTCTATCTGGCTGCTCCAACTGAATATTGATTTTTTCTTTTTCGTTGGATGTTCCTTTTAAAGTAACATCTGTTTCACCTAATGGTTTGAGAAAATCGGAGGAATCCTTCAACGTTTCCATGTAGAAATTAGAAAAAGAATCCACTTTACCCAATAAAGGATTTTCTTTGATTTCATCATGCCACAAGTAGTATGACAGCAATAAAACAACTAATAACCATATAGAAAATAAAATAATTGCCAAATATAAAAGGACGATTAATATAGATTTTTTCTTTTTCTTAGTGTACTTCTTAACTTTTGGAAACATAATGTAGCCTACCTTTTAGAAAGAATGTAAACATTTTTTCATATGATGAATTTTAAAACAGCCGGTGTGAACGAATACACACTGGCTGTTACAGACTTTCACACGCGATTGAATTGAAGTTTACTCCACTTTCACCTGTCCCATCATGCCGTTATCCTCATGTTCAAGAATATGACAATGGAACATATAGATACCCTTATGCTTAAATTGTATAGCAATTTTTACTGTCTCATCTGGTTTTATTGAGATAGTATCCTTCCATCCCTGCTCATTTTCCGGTGGCTCTTCTCCGTCTCTGGAGATTATTTTAAATTGCGTGCCGTGAATGTGGAATGGATGAATCATTCCACCCATCATGTCGGGTTTATTATAAATTTCCCACACTTCAGTAACCCCTTGCTGTTGTGTGAAGTCAATTCTATCCGGATCAAACTTTTTTCCATTTATTGTTACCATATCCATCATCCCAAAGAGTTCCA
Source organism: Sporosarcina sp. P7 (assembly GCF_002743425.1). Lineage (NCBI taxonomy): Bacteria > Bacillati > Bacillota > Bacilli > Caryophanales > Caryophanaceae > Sporosarcina > Sporosarcina sp. P7. The sequence continues at coordinate 134,680 of NZ_PDZF01000006.1, forward strand.
CTTTCTTTGTGACTGGTAAATTCTTCTCTTCTTCTGTCAATGCAAAATCATTCAACTCTTCTGAAATTCCACTAATCACTTCGTCTTGATCAGAAACCTTAAATGGTAAAAGGACAGACCCATCCTCATTTACCAACGCCAAGTCATTTGAAGTATTGAGCTGCGAAAAATCGACAATGATTTCCGCTCTTTCTGAAGGTGTAAGTGTTACTTCATTTAAAGTGACCGGTTCATTCAAGAAACCGCCATCCGTTGCGATTTGAACAAAAGAATCCCCTGTATTCAATTTAAATGTGTAATTCCTCGCATTCGATCCATTTAATAAACGAAGACGTACTTTCTCCTTATTTACAGTCAACTTGGGATTCAACGTCCCGTTGATCAGTAAGGTATCGCCAATTGTCCCATCTTCATTCTTTGCGGCACTAAAATTCAATTGTTTTTTATCATCAAATATTCGATCTTGGAAAATCAAAGGAAAATCATTCTTCCCATAATCAGTTGGCAATCCAATGCTTTTCGAATTTTCATCCTCGATATAAATCAATCCCGCAAGTCCATTGTATACCTGTTCAGCGGTTTTCCCCTCTGGATGGGGATGGAACCATAACGTTGACGCTTCTTGTGTCACTTCAAATTCAATCACCTTTTCTTCTCCCGGCTTAACCACATCATGCGGTCCACCATCTGCATCAGCAGATACTTCCAATCCATGCCAGTGAAAAGTCGTCTCTTCATCCAGTTCGTTTATCGTTCTAATTTTAACTTTGTCACCTTTTTCAAAACGGAGCATCGGCCCTAAAAACGACCCGTTGTATCCATACGTTGTCGATTCAGTACCGTCGAATATTTCGGTTTTTCCTTTTTGTGCTCGAACCGTATATACGACTCCATCCTCATTATCAGTTTCAAGCATAGAAGGGATTTTTAATTCATTTTCCCCTGTTGAGTCGTTTAAACTTACCACCTCATCATGGCTCATATGTCCCTCCATCATGTCACCCATAGTGGAATGATCCATTTCCTCCATGTCTTGATCCATTTCCTCGGCAGGTTGCGGATTGTTATTGCTACAACCGCCAATAACCAATAAACTAATTGCCGCCGCGGCAATCTTTATCTTTATTCCCATCAAGTATTTCCCCTTTCATCTGCTATATTACTTTTTTAGTGTAACAAGAAAATATGAAAAAAATATGCATATTGCAGTGAAGTAGTTAGAAAGAAGATATTTGATAAAATCGAAATAATTTATCTCTTAATTGAATTGCGCAATTTAAAGATACGAAGACTGATCTCGGCTGTGGATTTTAGAAATTGGGTCAAAAAAGCCGCATTTCTACATCAAACGCGGCCGTTCACTTAAAATATTGCCCATTCACAAAAAGATATATAAATATTTTACCTAATGCTAATTAATTTTAAATCAACTATGTTGCTTACGCTTCCCAAACGGAGTCGTGCCTCTTGGCTTGTAAACCGATAGTATGATGATTACGAGCAACACAAGTAGACCTACCCCGGCGTGGAAGAGTTCGCCCCACAAGCCGCTAAGATCGGCACTTCCCGTCTCTTTCGCCACATCTGCCAGGAAGCTCACTGTCTGCATATTGAGCAGCAAAATGGTTGTGGCTATAACGGTGAGCAGTAGTTTGAAAAGGACCCAATAATGCTTTACTAAGCCCCACTTAGTACCCAATGACATAACAAGCCCAGTCAGTAGCGAGAGAAGGGCTAAGGGGACGATCGCGAACCAGCCAATCAACTCCATCGCAATCCAAGCAGCATGCACCGTCTTGGCATCTTCTTTTATAAGGGCAGCGACGACAAGAACTAGGAATCCAATGACCGCGCCGAGCCAGCCAATCGAAGAAGTGATATGGGCAGTGAGCGCGAACTTACGTAGGCCAGGTTTCATGACCACTGCTGTTTCACTCCCTGTTCCACATTGCTAGAAGTCGGCATGTGACGACCAGGACCATGTTCACCACCGCTAATAACCATTATTGCAACAGCAAGTAGTACTAAAATAATCACGACAACCCCAGACACCTTTACCCACCGCGGTGTACCCGTAGTAGATTTGCGATCCGACATATTCGTATCCTCCTCTGCCGTATGACTTGATATTGATTTTTTTATTTATATTTTCCTCCCTTGTATTCATCGTTTTTTAATGCCCAATCAGTATAGCAATTTTTTATGAACGGACGATGAACAGAGAATTATGCATTCCCATGTTTATTTGATTTATTCATAGCTAATGGGAGTGTAAATGTAAAGGTTGTCCCTCTTCCTACTTCACTTTCCACTTGAATGTCGGTTTGATGAAGGACTAATATGTGCTTAACAATGGACAAGCCTAGTCCTGTACCCGCCTTTTTAGTACGGGCCTTATCTACTTTATAAAACCGTTTCCAAATAGATTGAATGTTTTCTTGACTAATTCCCGGCCCATAATCTCGAATTGAAACTACCGCTTGGTGTTCCTTTTTCAAAAACACTTCGATAGAACTCTCGTGTTTGGAATAGTGTACAGCGTTTTGAATCAAATTAACGATCACTTGATCAATTCGATCCGGGTCAGCATATACGTAGATATCTTCTACTTCATCAGATATTAATCCCACATTTAGTTTTTTATTTTCAAATTCAGTTTCCATACGAGCCATCACTAAGCGAACCAGCTCTGATAAATTAAAGCGTACAGGGTGAATTTCCAACTGCCCCGATTCGATTTGGGACATATCGAGAAGATCATTGACTAGCTTAATCATTCGTTCAGTTTGTTCTTTCATAATGGTAAAATAATGACGCTTTCGAGCATTGGGGATTTTATCATCCAGAAACGCACTGGCGAATCCATGAATTGAAGTAAGAGGGGAGCGTAAATCATGGGAAACATTAGCGACAAAATCCTTTCTCATCTGGTCTGTGCTAGCCAACTCATGCGCCATATAATTGAACGTTTCTCCCAGTTCGCCAAGCTCGTCACTCGTCCTGATATTGACTCTCTGATTAAATTCTCCCCTAGCAATAAGAAGCGCAACCCGATTCATTTCTCGAAGTGGAGCGGTAATTCTTTTCGTCAGGTAATAAGTAAATATGCCTGTAATCGTTATTGAAATAATCGAAGACGAGATAAACAAGTATTTCATTTGGTTAAAACCTTCGGGATTTAAGTGCATATTGGTTAGGTTATTCTGAAATAACAAATAGGAAGCGACAGCAAAAACAAGATGTGACACAATTAATATGGCGATATATGTGAGGAATAGCTTCACAAAAATACTTTTTATCTTAATCACTCGTTGGCCACCTCAAATTTATAGCCCACTCCTCTAATCGTTTTCACCCTCCAATAAGCGTTGGCATTCCCTAATTTGTCTCGAATCCTTTTAATATGTACATCGACTGTTCTTGGATCCCCCTCATAATCCAACCCCCATATTTTTTCCAGAAGCTGCTGACGTGTGAATACTTGATCTGGATGTGAGGTTAGAAAATACAGTAGCTCCATTTCCTTGGGTGGTAACACAATCTCCCGTTTATCGTAGGTCACCTTATATTGTTTAAGATCAATCTTCAACAAGGGAAGTTCAATGATCTCATTTGTACCTAACATTGGATAAGCCCGCCGCAGCACCGCATTTATCCGTGCTATCAATTCGTTTGGATCAAAAGGTTTTACCATGTAATCATCTGCTCCTAGGTTGAAACCTTTAAGTTTATCATAGCTTTCGCCTTTCCCAGTCAACATGATAATGGGTGTTTTATCAAATCTCCTTATTTCCTTGCAAACTTCCCAACCATCCATTTCAGGCATCATAATATCTAAAATGACAAGATCAGGAGAACAATCATAAAACATTTCTAATCCTGTCATTCCATCATTAGCTATGCTAACTATATACCCGCTTTTTTCAGCGTATAAAATAATCAATTCACAAATGTAAGGATCATCTTCAATGACGAGAACTTTGATTTGCTTGTTCATTCATTCATCGGCCTCCTCTTATTCATTTACGTCTTATAGTAACATCTTTTTATGAACGGAAAGTAAACACAATAACAGCCCCCCTCTTTAGCTCACCAATAACTGTCATGACTTTGTCTTACTTTCTCCATAGATAATGGATATTTGATGGCTATCATTATGTATAGGAGGGATACAAGGAAATCAATCCCAAAACAAATAGGAGGTATTCATTTTGAAAAAATGGTTATTGGCAACAGTTTTATTTAGTGCTTTGTTTGTTCTGGCGGCTTGTGGAGGAAAAGATACAGGTGACGCAACGGGGCAGGTAGAGAACACCGCCCCTTCAGAAACTTCAAACGTCAGCAATGAAATCAATATCACAGGGATTAATTTTGAATTTGATCAGGCAGAATATACTGTCAAGGCTGGCGAAGAGGTTACAATAACATATAAAAACGAAGAAGGCATGCACGGGATTGCTATCGATGAACTTGATGTGGACATAAAAGATGATGGTGAAGCAACTTTTACACCTACAGAGCCGGGTGAATACACAATCTACTGCAATATTCCATGTGGAGCGGGACATGCCGATATGAAGTCAACGCTAATTATCACATAATTGATAACTGCCTAGCAATTTTGGATGCGGTTCCGTAATTGTTTTTCACGATTTTAGAATGAAAAGAGTAGGATCAGGAATAATTTCCCGGTCCTACTCTTTTTAATGCTTATATTTCCACTTGCTTCAATCGTACAAATCATCTTTATTCATTACTTCAAATTAACTTTTTGAAGACGTAACGCATTCAACACAACCGATACCGAACTAAACGCCATCGCAGCACCAGCAACCCAAGGGGCTAACAGGCCAATTGCTGCAATCGGTATCCCTACCGTGTTGTAGAAGAAAGCGAAAAACAAGTTTTGTTTAATATTACGCATTGTTTTTCTACTCATAATAATTGCATCAGCCACACTGTTTAAATCGCCACGCATGAGCGTAATATCTGCCGCTTCAATCGCAATGTCTGTACCAGTTCCGACAGCCATTCCGATATCTGCCATCGCAAGTGCAGGTGCATCATTGATACCATCGCCGACCATAGCAACCTTCTTACCTTGATCTTGCAATTTTTTAATTTCATCACTTTTTTGTTCTGGTAACACTTCTGCAATCACATGGGATAGACATACTTGGCTAGCAATGGCCTCTGCGGTTCTTTGGTTATCACCTGTTAGCATAATGACGTCCAGACCCAATTCCTGCATTCGTTTAATTGCTTCTTTAGACGTTTCTTTCACCGTATCCGCAACTGCAACGACACCGGCAAGTTTTTGATCTACAGCAATGAGCATCGCTGTTTTCCCATCACGTTCAAGTTTTTCCATGGAAACTTCGGAATTTAAAATGGCTATCTTTTGTTCTTTCATCAATTTTCTTGTGCCAACCAATACTTCTCTACCATTAACAATCGCTCGAATACCATAGCCTGGTAATGCCTCAAAATCTGTAGCATCGAGAAGGGATAACCCTTTTTCTTTCGTGCCAAGGACAATCGCCTGTGCTAATGGATGCTCAGATTGATCTTCTGCGGTTGCGACTAACTGCAAAACTTCATCTTCTGTAAAACCCTCTGTCACTGTAATATCTGTTAAAGCAGGTTCTCCTTTTGTAACTGTTCCAGTTTTATCCAGAACAACCGTATCGATAGAACGTGTATTCTCCAAATGTTCTCCGCCTTTAAAGAGCAAACCCATTTCAGCAGCTCTACCCGAACCAGCCATAATCGACGTCGGTGTTGCCAGACCTAGCGCACACGGACAAGCAATTACCAAAATCGTAATTGTTGGAATAAGTGCCGAACGTAAATCTCCAGGCGATACTGCAAAATACCAGATAAAGAATGTTGCAATCGCGATAACAACAACTATCGGCACAAAAACACCGGAAATTCGATCCGCCAAACGTTGAATATCTGCCTTGGATCCTTGTGCATCTTCAACCACTTTCACAATTTTCGCCAAAGCTGTATCTTTGCCAACATTTGTCGCTTTGATTTGCAAAGAACCATTCCTGTTAATCGTTGCACCAATGACCGTATCCCCAGCTACTTTATCAATCGGAATACTTTCACCCGTAATCATCGATTCATCAATTGCAGAACGCCCCTCGATAATTTCTCCGTCTACTGGAATACTTTCTCCAGGCCTAACAAGGATTGTATCCCCCGTGACGACTTGTTCAATCGGTAGCTCTTGTTCAACGCCGTCCCTTAACACTCTAGCTGTTTTTGCTTGTAACCCTAGTAATTTTTGAATCGCTTGGCTTGTTTTTCCTTTTGCACGAACCTCAAATAATTTACCAAGTACAATTAAAGTAATAATGACAGCAGCCGCTTCAAAATAGAGGTCGGCATGTCCAACACTTCCTGCATTCATCCATTCAAATGATAAATAGAGACTGTAGAAATACGCTGCACTTGTACCGAGTGCAATCAATACGTCCATATTGGCACTCTTATTTCTAAGCGAATTAAATGCACCTTTATAAAACTGTGCTCCAACGATGAATTGAACGGGCGTCGCAAGTGCAAGTTGTACCCACGGATTCATAAGAATTGCGGGTAGGTAGATAAACGATAGAAATTCAAAATGTGCAACCATCGTCCATAACAAAGGAAATGTTAAAATAGCCGAGAAAATGAACTTATTCTGTTGCTTTTTGATTTCCTTTTCTTGATGATCTACCTTGTCTCCCTCGTCTTGCTTGGGCATTAATTCATAGCCCATTTTCTTAACAGCTGCAATCATATCAGTCGTTCCAACTTGTTTATCGTCATATTCAACAGCAATTGTTTCGAGTGCAAAGTTTACGTTGGCACTTGAAACACCATCCATTTTATTAATTCTTTTTTCAATTTTTGTAGCACATGCTGCACACGTCATCCCCGAAATATCAAATGTTTCTCTTTCTTGAACGACACTATAGCCAAGTTTTTCAACTCTTTCCATAAATTCATTCACATTAGTTTTCTCAGGGTCATAGATAATCGTAGACCTTTCCATTGCATAGTTGACGTTTGCTTTTTCGACACCTTCAATTTGCGACAAACCTTTTTCGATACTGTTTGCACAAGCTGAACAAGTCATGCCGTTTATTTGCAAGGTTTTTTCTGTTGTAGCCATTTTACTCTCCTTCCATACTTGGTGGGGGTATATAGTTTTGAAAAAGAAAGATTATACCGATATGGTACAATCCTATCCATCGACTTATACCCCCCACGTGGTGTAAGCGAACATTCTTTTTTAAATGTTAAACTAGATCGTAGCCTTGATCTTCAATCGTTTCTTTAATTTGAGCCAATGTTGCTTCATTATCAAATTCCACAGAAACTTCATTACTATTTAGGTCAACTTTAACTGAGGAAACACCTGCAAGTTCCCCAACATTCGTTTCGATTGAATTCACACAGTGATTACATGACATACCTTCTACTTTTAAGATTTCTTTCATATTGAACGCCTCCTGTTTTGTTGTTATCATCAATTTAACATACCCCATACCAGTATGTCAAGTTGGAAGTATTGTTATTTTTTATTTTGTCATTGTTTTCATGACACTCATCAACTCTTTAATCGCTGCTTCACCATCTTGCCCTTTAATTGCGTTCGCTACACAATGATGTGTATGATCTTCCAGCAGAGCTAATGAAACTTTATTCATCGCTGATTGAATCGCGCTAATCTGATGTAAAATATCTACACAATAACGGTCATTCTCAACCATTTGATGAACGCCTCTCACTTGTCCCTCGACACGTTTTAATCGATTAAGAAGCTGTTGCTTATTTGGCTGAACTGTTGTTTTCGAAGTTTCCTCCATGATCTTCCCTCCTCATATAAGCATCGATACCCCGTACCCCTATAATAACATATTCCTTTTTTAAGTTCAATTTTTAAGCAGATTTGATTTCATTAGGAAACGTTCCACTTTTCAAACTTTTCGGGCTAATCTCCTGTCTTCCACTAACAAAAACATAAAGCGGGCGTACATCTTTTATATTAGATGTACGCCCACGCTATATTAAAAACCTTATTTGTAAGATACTGCGGTAAATACAGCCGCAGCGAATTCTGCACGAGTCGCTTCTTTTCCTACACTAAATCCTGGTTTCTGAAAGACTTGTGTCTGATCAAGTGTCTTCAATGCACGAATTGCTTCTGAAGCCCAGTGACTTGTCGGGACAACATTATGATTAGATGCGATTTGTGATTTTCCCTCGATTTGACCCTGAAGATCGAATGCCCGATCGACGATAGCTGCAAGATGTGCAAGTGTCAGTTTGTCGTTAATGCCGAATTCACCTGTTCCATAACCTTGAAGGATTCCTGCTTCATTCATAGCCGCAATGTCAGCCGAAAATGGGTGATTTGGCGCGACATCCTTAAATGTCACACCAGTTGATGCTTCTAATTTAAGCTCCCGATTTATCATTGCAGCTGCTTGTCCCCGAGTAATTGAACTTTCAGGTTTGAATGTGGAGTCTCCATAGCCAGTTATAACCCCGCTTTCGTTTAGTGCAATGATTGCCTCGAAAGCAGGATGCTTTGTCGATAAATCTTTAAACACATCACTCATCTGCTCAGCAGGTGTTTCCTTAACTGATTCAACAGCTGCTTGGGTGTTTAATACACGTTTTGCCCCCGCGAATTTAGGCGCCCAATAAGGATCTGTCTTTAGATTCGCCTTCAAGACCCCACGGCTTTTCGCCGATATGAACTCGTCATTCCCTAAATAAATTCCAGTATGGGAAATACCTTTCTTGTATGTATTTGCAAAGAACACTAAATCTCCAGGTTGTAACTTGTCCTTACTAACCGCAGTTCCCACTTTGAACTGATCCGCGGATGTTCTCGGTAAGCTAATGTTGAAATTATTAAAAACATATCTTATATAACCCGAACAGTCAAATCCAGAAGGGGTTGTCCCACCGAACTTATAAGGTGTACCGTAAAACTTTTTCGCATAGGTTGCAATATCATTTGAAGTTGCCGCACTAACTTTATTTGACGATATAAATGGTATTATACTAATAAGTAACACAGCCATTAGTATTTGAATAAATCGTTTTCTCATTCTCCACCCCAACTATTTTATTGATGTCTTTTTTCGGCATCTTTATTTATCACTTCCTGTATAATTTTAGCATAATAACTATCATTTTCATTTTACAATCTCAATACATTCGCATGACAAAACTAAGGATTAATTAAGGAGAATTGGTGCAATGTTTTAGCAATTCATATTGTATCTTCGATATGCTACGCACAAAAATTCTCCTGATGTTCAATACTCTTGGAATTTCACTCCAATTTTTAACTTAACTAAACAAAAAGGTGTAACTTTAAAAACTTATAAACGTCTAAATAAATATAGGAAGGGAAACAAATGGTAATTTAACAGCCGCAAATTACCTCCCAAAAGATACAAGTAATTACGTGTCAGCTGCATATGTTCCCGATGGTGCTTGGTTAGCCCGTACAATTTCTACTAACTTAGGACTGCATAAAGTGAGCTGGTATATACAATTTAACTCCGCTGAGAAAAGTAGATATGAAGTGGCTCAATGGACTAGAATTGGCCAACATAAATTAGGACACGTATTTGGATTAGCGGACTTAAAAAATTCAATAAATCGTGCACGTTTAATGTGGTGGCAAGGTGGACAATATCAGGGACTGACTCTTAATGAAAAATATGGGTTAGCAAACATATGGGGGTATTAAAAATGGGTAGTAAAAGTAAATATATTTTAGGAGTTGTTGCTCTATCCCTGTTAGCTTTTGGATTTTACAACTTTTATAATGCATCAAGTCAAGAAATTTCAGTCAATAAAGTGAAGAACGAGTCGAGTGACAATAGTCAGACCGAAGAGAAGCCAATACTGACTATGGAAGCGACTTTTCCTTCTTATACATTTGAAGATTTAAGCCAAGAGGCCGAGTTAATTGTAGAAGGAAAACCTACAGAAATACTGGATAGTTATATGGTTAACGGGGATATTCCTTTTACCAAGTTCTCTTTTAAAGTGGATAAAGTACACAAAGGTGATATTGATTCGGCTAAAGAGATTGCATTTGTACAGGATGGAAATTCCGAATTTGTCTTTAGCGAATTTCCATTACTAGAGATTAATCAAAATTATATATTATTTTTGAAAAAAAGCGAATCAGGTAATTACGTCATAGTTGGGGGCCCGAACGGTAAATTTGATTATAAACCAGCCTTGAATATTTATGAGGCTGAAACAGGTGAAAAATTGGATGAAAATTTGAATCGAAAGTAAGATGATTGTATCTTTATGATAGTCTATCTGAACCGAAGAATGACGCTCTTAAAAAAAGACAAAGAAAAAAAGAACATAAAAAGGCGATATTTCGTTCGAATTCGAATGAAATATCGCCTTTTTAATATTGCATAAGTTTGTTTTATACGGTTGAAATGAGGAATACACAAACCATGAAATTTGTTGAACCGATTCGTGAGTTGCACAAAATCAGCAACATGAAAAAAATCCTTTTTGCTATTTTTCCATTATAAAGGACCAGCATATGGATAAGTTTACACAAAAAACGCCTAGATTTATAATCTGGACGATTTTTTATATCCACGAAATCAGAAGGTTTCAATACCCCTTAATCGCGTCTTACATATTATTTTCATTGACGGCGCTCGCCCACAATGTTCCTACTTCGTCTACTAAACAAGCAGGAGAAGAATATTACAACAGAGAGCCGGCTGCATTTAATCGAGATTATCAACAAGTTCTTTTATCGTTTTTTCATCCATCGGGCCAATAATCTTATGCTTAATTTTTCCATCCGTACCAATCATATACGTCGTCGGTATTGGCAAAATATTATAGGCATTCATTACCTCCCCATCATTATCAAGCGGAATCGGAAATGTTAGCCCATATGCATCAACAAACTTCTCAATACCTTCGAGCCCGCTCCGTTCTGCTGTCGTCAAATTGACCGCAATGATTTCTACGTTCGCAGAGTCCTTATTTTTTTCATAATAATTTTGTATATGCGGCATTTCCGCCTTGCACGGACCACACCACGATGCCCAGAAATTAAGAATAACTTTTTTTCCCTTATAATCCGTTAGCTTGATTATGTCATCTGAAAGCGTAGAAAGTTCAAAATCAGGCGGTGTATTTCCTTCTTCAAGCCCAGACTCGTACTCAATCGTTGTAGTATCCGCTCCAACAACAATCGTATCAATTGGCTCTGCTGTTTCCATATTCGACTTAACCGTCATCACAATCAACGTACCGATAATTAAAGCTGTTATGAGAAGACCAACAGTTCGTTTTTTCACAACGACCCTCCAATTCAACTGTTCTGTCATTTTCTATTATCGAGCTATTTTTTCCCTCCATAAATCTTTCAATCTACTAGCCAAGACCTTTTCAACTCGCTCACTTCTCTTTTTATGCTTTTAAAAACTTTCGTACAGACATAAAACTTCCCCACACACCAATAAATACACCCATGAATAGCATCAGTCCGTTCAATTGATAAATAAAAGGCGTCGTGCCAAGTAATTGGAAAAGTTCTCCTTGCAGTTTTGGTTCAAGAAGTACGTACAGATTGAAATAAGAAACGGTAACAATAACCATCGGTAAAATGGCGCCGAGAACACCAAGCCACATTCCTTCAAATAGGAAAGGAATTCGAACAAAACTATTTTTCGCCCCGACAAGTTTCATAATTTCAATTTCTCTTCTTCTTGCCGTAATCGTAATTCGAATCGTATTAGAGATTAAAAACGTCGCCGTCAGCAATAGCGCAATAACGAGTACAAACCCAATATTTCGACCTGTGTTCAGCACGTTAAACAACTTTTCGACTTTTCCTTTTCCGTAATTCACTTCATGCGTATAATCATACGCTTCTATTTTTTCCGCAACAGACGCAGTCTGCTGTGGTTCAGCCGCTTTCACATAAAACGCATGCCGAAGTGGATTATCTTGTTTAAATAATCCAAACTCATCTCCGTAGCCTTCAATCATATTGTCAAGCTCTTCAGTGTTAGAAGAAAACTGGACATCTAGGACGCCATCCGTTTTTCGTATCTTTTCCTCAAGGTCAGCGACTGCTACTTCATCCGCAGCGAGATCGACAATGACTTTAATTTCCACGTCTTGTTCGATACTTTCCGCCAACTGGTTCAAGTTCATCATAATGACGAGAAAGACACCAACGAGCAAAAGGGTTACGGTTACAGCACTGGCCGAAGCAAATGTCATCCACCTGTTACGCCCAAGACTTTTGAAGCTTTCCTTGAAATGTCTTCTAAGTGTTCTAGCTTTCATAGCCGTAATCACCTCCGACTTCATCACGGGTGATTAGTCCGCCTTCAATTGCAATGACCCGATGCCTCATCGTATTGACAATTTCTTTATTATGAGTAGCCATCACAATCGTCGTACCACGGGCATTAATTCGTTCAAGCATCTCCATAATCTCCCATGATGTAGCTGGGTCAAGGTTGCCTGTGGGCTCATCTGCAATAACGACTTTTGGGGTGTTAACAATTGAACGTGCAATCGATACACGTTGCTGCTCTCCGCCTGACAATTCATTCGGAAACATCCGTGACTTATGCGTAAGTCCGACAAGTCCTAGGACAACATTCACTTTTTTTCGAATTTGCTCTGGCGATTCCTCGATTACTTCAAGTGCGAATGCTATGTTTTCATATACATTTAGTTTTGGCAAAAGCTTAAAGTCTTGAAACACGACGCCGACTTTTCGACGCAAATAAGGAACCTGACTATTTCGTAGCGTCGCTAAATTAATATCATCTATGATGATGTCACCACTTGTTGGCACTTCTTCACGGTACATCATTTTTATAAATGTCGATTTTCCAGCACCACTGGGACCGACAACAAAAACAAATTCTCCACGTTTAATTTCTACATTTATGCCGTTTGATGCAACGACACCGTTCGGGTATTTCTTGTAAACCTTTTTCATTATAATCATCCTAATACCGCCTTAATATTAATCTACCTCTTTTAAACAATCATTATGTTTAAGTTTCTCCCCCACTGGTGCACTTGCGACTAATAACTATTTTTCAAGACTATCTCTCCTCCTTACAGAATTTTATTTTACTCTTTATTTATGCACTTTTAAGGGAGGAGCTAAGATAAGTTTGTAAAAGAAGAAATTGAGGGAGCCCTTAATAGCTCCAAAAGGAAGTTATCAAGGGCTCTTTGAGTAAAATTAATATTAATAACCAGGGTGTCCGGCGCCGATGCCGATTTAGAAAGCCGGAATTACTCATATTTTTAAATTTTTGACACTTCGAATATGCATGTTTATTCCTATTTAAACTAATTAAAGAACAGTGTTGAAAAAGCGATACTTCAATGTCTGATTTCGTCCTATTTAAGTAAAACTTGAGAGACAGCTTTTGCAAGTACAGCCGTTGTCCTATTTAGTTCTGCTTCATCATTTCCAATTCCACCTATTTCAACGAGCATAAGACGCTTATGAAGATCCTGATTATATTTTCCATCTACACCATGCCCTGATTTAAATACGATTTTCTTAGTTATATTTGGAACAATCTGTTCCATTTCGAGCATCAGTCTTTCAGCTAATTCCTGATTCAATTTGAAATTAGCGTGATCACCACCGATAACAAAAACGACTTGCGCAAATTTTTCTCCTTCATAAGTGGCTGTTGTCCTATCCGCTTTAAGTGAGTCTCGGTGTATGTCCAATATGATGTCGTAATCCGTATCGTTCAAGGCTTTCTGTACATATGGCCGAACAACATCATACGATTTATGATACGGAATCCTTGCTTTATTCATTTCCGCTGTAACATCAACGTCAATAATATCCGTCCCTACCCCATTAACCTCCAACTGTTTTTTTACTTTTTCACTGAGACCCATAATATTCACTTCCTGATGGGAAACAGCAATTTTCCCATCATGCTCTAAAGTGATAGGTTCAAATGCTTCATGTGAATGAGTATTGTATAAAAGGGCACGCATGTCTGTTTGTACTTCGGATTCTGTTTCGAAGATATTTGCTGCGTAAACTAATTTTCCCTCATCGGTTTGAACAACTACTCCCTCTTCAGGTGTTGTCTTCGGAATCATTTGCAAAATGATAGGGAATAAGAAGAGGATAAAAATGAGTGAGCACCAGATTTTCAACGATTTTTTCATGGACAACCCTCCGTCAACCAATATATGCAGCTTGGATATCTTAAAGTATTTAAGCTACAATAAATCGTCCAATCATCCCTAATTCCTCATGCCCTGGAATCGTACAATAAAATTCATAAATGCCAGAATCAGTTAGGGTAAATGTTAGTGTCTCCGTTTTTTCAGGTGCTGCATGTAGATGCAACATATCTTTATTTCCCCCATGATTGTGATTGGATTCCTTTATAATGCTAAAGTTGGAAGTCCGGATTTCAATGTCATGCTCAACATTATCCAGATTTGTAAGAGCTAGTGTGACTGGTTTATTTTTTTCTACAGTAATTTTATTTTTTGAGTACTTCATTTCAGCAGTTTCTATCGCAATAACTTGGCTGTTCTGATTAAATTCCTCTGTATTATTAATTGTCGGTGAGTGACCACTCTGTTGTAATTTCGAATTCACTAATTTCCCGTTCTCTTCCGCCAATGAATTTCCCGCTATCATATACACCGCGATTAAAAATGAAAGCAAGAGTGGTTTTAATAACCATCTTTTATTTTTCATTTTAGTTTTTTGGGGAGTTTTTAAAATGATGATCACAAAAATTGTACTAATGGATAGAAATAAAAATATTTGTATTAAATTGATTGACTCGCTTACATTAATCATTTCACCTAACATTGCCCCCATCATGCCGCCCATCAAGCCGGCCATTACTCCTTCTAACACAGAGAGGATTCCGAAACAAAACCCACATAAAGCACCCGCAAGTATGCCTATAACCACTGATAGTATTGTTGAAAAATATAAATCCCCTTGATAGGTTACACCTAATAGAACGCCAGCAGTCAAACCTACATTCATCCCAAAGAACATTGAAATTACCATTCCTTGCATTTTGCGAAATTTACTTTTCCAAATTATTGCTAATGTAACGACGACAAATGTTAACAAGCCAAGCGAACCTAATATAAATAATTCATAGTTCCCCATCATACCCCACCTTTTTTAAGCTATATAATATTTATGTTTACCTAGTGCAACGAAAGGTTATATACCTTATAAGGGTATGTAATATGAACATTCTAAATGACTGAGATGCGGGAATATTTATGTGTTCCATAATATGGGAGGTAAGTGAATTTTGCATAATTTCTGCATATTAAACTGGTATACTAAAATTGTATAAACTTAGAAGGGAGTAGATTGTATGTCAAATCATTCACATCATCACCACGAACCAGATAATCATCATGGAACTGACGGAGACCATAATCACAGGGATACACATTCTCATGAAGGACATCACGATCATCATGATCACCACGCACATATGGTAGAGGATTTTAAAAAGCGATTTTATATTTCCTTAATTGTGACCGTCCCTATTTTGATTCTGTCACCGATGATTCAAATGTTTCTTAATGTTGACTGGCGTTTCACTGGGGACTTGTACATTTTATTCGCATTGTCAACATTCTTATTCTTTTATGGGGGATGGCCGTTTCTGACGGGGGCCAAAGACGAACTTAAAGATAAAACCCCCGGAATGATGACTTTAATTTCCCTAGCTATTACCGTGGCATATGTTTATAGTACGGCTGCTGTGCTCGGTTTTGCAGAAAATGAGTTTTTCTGGGAACTCGCAACGCTTGTTGTTATTATGCTGCTCGGCCATTGGATTGAAATGCGTTCGGTCATGGGGGCTTCAAAAGCGTTGGAGGAACTTGCCAAACTAATGCCATCTGAAGCCCATCTTATCGGGGAAGATGGGACGGTAACGGAAGTCGATGTAACTGAATTAAAACACGGAGATCGGGTTCTAGTAAAACCCGGAGAAAAAGTACCCGTAGATGGTGAGATTCTCGAAGGTAAATCGACAATCGATGAATCAATGCTGACAGGCGAGTCAGTGCCTGTCGAAAAAGAAGCCGGTCTCGAAGCAATCGGAGGTTCTATTAACGGTGAAGGTTCCATTGTCATCTCCGTTAAGAAGATAGGTAGTGAATCCTATCTTTCGCAAGTAATTACTTTGGTAAAAGAGGCGCAAGAATCCAAGTCTAGAGCTCAGGACCTTGCGAACCGAGCTGCAAAATGGTTGTTTTACGGCGCACTTGCCGCTGGAATACTCACGTTTATCATATGGATTTCACTTGGATACCCTGTTTCATTTGCAATGGAAAGAATGGTAACTGTACTCATCATCGCTTGTCCACACGCACTAGGTCTAGCTGTTCCCCTAGTCGTGGCAGTTTCTACATCACTTGCTGCAAAAAATGGGTTGCTAATAAGAAATCGAACAGCATTTGAGGGTGCACGTAATATTGAGGCAGTTGTTTTTGATAAGACCGGGACTTTAACAAAGGGAGAATTTGGTGTCACAAATATTTACACTTACAATGGCTTCACAGAAATAGATGTCATTTTAAATGCAGCGGCTGTTGAATCCCAATCCCAGCACCCACTTGCAAAAGGAGTTATAAAAAAGGGTGAAGATATGGAAATCCCTCTTCATCCTGTGCAAGAATTCCAATCTTTGACTGGCAAGGGATTACAGGGAACTGTCAATGGAAAGCAAATTATGGTCGTCAGTCCTGGATATGTAAATGGACTAAACCTTAATTATGATCATGTCCAATTCGATGAGTGGTCTGCGGAAGGAAAAACGGTCGTTTTCACATTAATTGAAGGAAAACTTGCTGGAATGATTGCTCTTGCAGATATAGTCCGCGAAACTGCAATGGACGCAATTGCACAACTGAAAAAAATGAATATCAAATCTATCATGCTTACCGGAGATAATAAGAAAGTAGCACATTATATAGGCAAGAAGCTTAATATGGAAGAAATTATTGCAGAAGTTCTTCCGCATGAGAAATTAGAAAAAATCGAGCAGATTCAATCCGTTGAAGGCCTAAGAACCGCTATGACAGGTGACGGGGTTAACGATGCCCCTGCTCTTGCAAAAGCGGACCTCGGAATTGCCGTAGGAGCAGGGACGGATGTCGCCATCGAAACAGCAGATGTCATTCTAGTAAGGAGCAATCCACTTGATGTTGTTAATATCATCAAGCTTTCAAGGGCAACTTACCGTAAAACGATCCAGAACCTATGGTGGGCTGCTGGTTATAATATCGCCGCAATTCCTTTGGCTGCCGGTGCTTTATATTCTATAGGAATTGTTCTAAGCCCGGCCGTTGGTGCGGTATTAATGTCTTTAAGTACGGTAATTGTCGCAATTAACGCCAAACTTCTAAAGCTATAATGATTCAATATTGTTTTGATACAGCACCAATGTTGGATTGAAATAACGTCATCAAATCCTACCGACAATAATTTATTAAACAGGTTTCCCACATTTTAGTAAATACTGATACCCTCTTATTCAAGACGTTATTAGTATTTACTTATTAAGTGGAACGAGGCACTTGCGCGACTCATACATAAAAAGTACCCGTGAATTAAAGTTACCAGTATCGTTGGAACGATATTATTACGTAAGAAAGGATGATCATAGTGGAGAAAAACACACTAATCCAAAGACAATTGCATGAACTAGAATGTATGGAGAATTGTGATTCAGAGGAACTGTTGGTGGAATTAACAAGAAATCAACAAAAAATTAAAACAAATTCTGAATTATACTATAATGAAAAATTAGATAACATCTGGATTGAACATTATTATTGTGATATTCCTTCTAATCCTGCAACCTCTAGCCAACTACTTAGGGAATTACAAAATTTAGTAAAGAAAACTCATAAAAATATGTACCCATATTATATAAGTAAAGATCAGTACCTGTATCCATGGGTAGATCTTCAACCAAATGGACAACTTAAAAGCATTTACTCCGGAATTCAGAAAAATCCTCAAAAAGTTATCGAAGAAGAATTCACAACCATTCAAAGAAGGTTCGAACATTATCGAAAACTCATGATTAGTCAAATGGACTCTAGTAAGAATATTAAAAGACGAGTTCAAAAAATTTCAAATCAACATAAATTTAATGCTGAACACGTTGTTCCCCAATCTTGGTTCAAAGCAAGAGAACCAATGAAAGGGGATTTGCATAATTTATTTACTTGTGAGCCCAAATGTAATAGTGTTCGATCAAACTTCCCGTATTACGAATTCGAATCAAAAACAGACTCAAGAAGGACTCGCAATCACTGTGGATTGTATGAAATGGGGCGTTTTGAACCAGAGCATGGAAAAGGTACCGCCGCTCGTGCAACTCTTTACTTTTTATTACGTTACCCTAGAAAAATAGTAAAAAGATATAAAAAGAGAATCAATATTCCATTATTATTTCGATGGCATGAGCAATTTCCCGTTACTAATTATGAAAAGCATAGAAATCAAGCTATTTTTGAAATTCAAGGAAACCGAAATCCTTTCATCGATATTCCTGATTTGGCGAAAAAAATAGGTTTTCTATAACAAATGAAGCTATAAAGCCTCCGATATAATCAACACACGAGCATATAAATCCGATTTTTCATGTGGTATATCTAAAAAGGCTATTGGTTGTGCCATCGTTGCAATTGCTTAGGCTGCCATTGCTTCATATTCTATCGGTGATGTTCTAAGTCCAGCTATTGGAGCGATATGTCTTTAAGTACGGTAATTGTCGCAATCAATACTAAACTCCTAAAATTTTGGGCGTGCGTGTGAAAACTTTAATTCAAATAATAGAATACGCATTGGGGTAGTTTCTCTTTATCCCGATGCGTATCTTTTTTATTCCAAGTCTACTATTTAAAACTGATATTTTAAGTCACACTACTTAACAAAATGTTGATCAGATTTCTATGTCGCCTTAATCCCTTCCTATAATATATTTTGGACCGTTTCCTTTCTCCGCATCTCCTCTTATTTATCTTGATATGTGAGTTCTATTTTTTTAATATATCGCCTTACGATAAAAATGATAATCACAAAAACAATTGTGACGAAGGACACAAGCTGTGCCGCCCGAAGTTCACCGACGACATATAAGCTATCCGTCCGCATCCCTTCGATGAAGAACCGCCCAATGGAATACCAAACGAGGTAAAACAAGAACATTTCGCCGCGCTTTAAGTTCACTCTGCGCAACAAAATAATGATGATAAGCCCCACAAGGTTCCATAGCGATTCATAAAGGAATGTCGGATGATACGTTACGCCTTCAATCGTCATTTGATTCATGATCCAATCCGGAATAATTGTCGTCTCAAGAAACTTTTCCGAAACGGGGCCACCGTGCGCTTCTTGGTTCATGAAATTGCCCCAACGGCCGATTATTTGGCCAATCAGAAGCCCAGCAGCAGCAATGTCGACTATTTTCCAGAAAGAAATGCCCCGGCGTTTAGTATAAACATACGTCGTAATAAATGCACCGATCAGCGCACCATGGATAGCGATGCCACCTTCCCAAATTTGAATGATTTGCCCTGGGTTTTCTTTGTAATAATCCCAGGAGAAGATGACATAGTAGATCCGTGCACTGATGATTGCAATCGGAATCGCCCAAATAAGTAGATCCGTCAGAAAATCTTGATGCAGCCCACGTTTCACCATTTCCTTCTGGACAACAATAAATGCAAGGACTATACCGAGTGCGATTAGAATCCCATACCAACGGATCCCTATGGGTCCAAGTGAAAATGCGACCGGATTAATTGTAAGTAGATTAATCATGTATCAACCTCTCTCCTCCCGATTTGATTTATCTAAGGCGTGCCTTTGTCATGCGTATGAATGCAGTCCCGCAATAATCAAGTTAACAGCAATTAAGTTGAACATAATGATGATAAACCCTATAACCGCAAGCCACGCTGATTTCTTACCTTCCCACCCACGCGAGAGCCGTAGATGAAGATAAGCTGCATAGAATAGCCATGTAATAAGTGCCCATACTTCTTTCGGGTCCCATCCCCAAAATCTGGACCACGCTTCATGTGCCCAAATCATTGCGAAAATAAGCGCCCCAAGTGTGAAAACTGGGAATCCGATTAAGACGGAACGATAACCAATTTCGTCCATAACTTGAGAATTTGCCTTTTTCGCAAACGGCTGGAACAATGTTGCAACTGGACGACGTAAAATCAGTCTAAGCAACAAATAAAGTACAATGCCCGTTGCGACCGACCATACGAATGTCGTGAGCGTCTTCGCATTAACAATTGCAGGCATTTCCGCAAGTGGCGTCATTTTTTCTGGCGTAAGCGATTCGTACTCATTCATCCCGAATAACGGAGGATAGTTATATACAATTTGTGCTTGTTGTTCATTTTGATTAATATAGGTGAATTTCGCTTCATATCCTATAACAGCAAATGTTGAAGAAGATAAGATGAAACCAACAACAAGAATTAGTGTGAATATAACCGATTCCAACCAGAATCGTTGTTTTGACTTTTTCGTCAAGTCGATATTTTTCAACAAAAACACGAGACCTGCAACTGCACTGATTGCGAGAATCGCTTCACCGATTGCAGCAGTAATAACATGAACCGTCAACCAGTAACTTTGTAATGCTGGAATGAGTGGTGAAAGTTCCCTCGGAAACATACTTGCATAGCCAATGATGATGACTGCAAGTGGCAACGCGAACAAGCCAAGCGATGGCGTTCTGTAAATGAAAAACAATAAGATGAACGCCCCAACAATCATCATTCCAAATGCAGTCGTAAACTCAAACATATTACTAACAGGTGCCTGTCCGTGTCCCGTAGCTATCCAACGTAAAATAAAGTATCCCAAATGCGATATGAATCCAATGATTGTAATTACAATCGCAATATTTCCCCATCGGTTGTTTTGATGGGTTGCTTCCGAATTTGTACCTTTTACCGCCCCACCAAAAAACATCGTAGCAACAAGATAAGCAATAAATGAGACGAGAAGCAAATTAGCACTTAAAGACGCAAGTTCCATTATAGGTTGTCCCCTTTCACTTCATCTGAACTGGACTCAGCATCTTGCCTATCTTCGTACAGTGGCAAGTTTGCAAAATCTTTCACCTTATCCAGATCCTTTTTTAACCCAAACCAGTTTTTATTTGTATGGCCGGCAAGGACTAGTTCATCGCCTTCACCTTTTTGAATCCATATTCTCCTATGATTCCAATAAGATCCTTGAGCGACTCCAATCATAAAAATAATTCCTCCAAGAAGTAAAATATATAATGTCTTGTCTTTACGGATTACGAGTCCGGTAACATCACGTGTTTCAGCACTGAGAAACGTTGCTTTGTAATCATTTAATTCCGTTTCAACGGTTTCACGTATCGCAACAAAACTCATTTCACCGTCTGGCTTGGCTGGTGTCACCATTTTGAAGAAAAATGCAGGGTTGTTCGGTATCGGTGTCTTTGATTTCGGTTTACCGTCTTCAAAACCATCGTAATCCGCATAATAATCCTTCAATTCCACATACGTACCTTCTCCTAGATGATAAATCGGTTCGGGGTTGATAAGGTCAACAGTGAATTCCCCAAGTGATGTCTCCGATGCTTTTTCTGTTAGTTGGAAAGTCATCGATTTAAGTTCATCAAGACGATAATCCATTTGAAAAACGTTAAAACCATCAAAGTTAAGTGGTTTATTGACGATGATTGAATAATCTTTGACTAATTCTAATTGTTCGGACTCACCTGGAAGCCCGCCTTCTGCTTCTTTATATAACGTGACATCTGACTGATAATTACTCACGATTGTTCCGACTCGATCTATCGCCTGACTAAACACAGCATCTTCTTCTTTAGAGTAAGTATCAAGAATGAATTGATTGTTCTTTAAATAGTATCCCGGCGCACCAGGGATAGCACGCGTCTCTCCTTCACGAAGCCATAGTGCTTCATCAACATAAAATCCTGGAAGACCCCGCAGTAGAACACCAAGAAGGAAAATGATTAACCCAGTATGGTTGACGTATGGACCCCACCTTGAAAATCGACCTCTTTCTGCTAAAATCGCCCCATCTTCCGTTTTCACATTGTAACGAAGCGCTTTTAGTTTCTCTTCTGCTTTTGCCATCGACATATCCGTATCTTCAACTGTTCCTAAACCGTAAATCCGTTGTCTTCTCATGAATGAGACATGGCGCTTCGTGCGTTGCTTTTTCAATGATTTGTATAAAGGGACAACTCTATCAATACTGGCGATGATGATGGAAATCGCAAGCATTCCAACTAGCGTAATGAACCACCAGCTATTGTACATGTCATAAAATCCAAGTTTATAATAGAGGGTTCCTGCAAAACCATAATGCTTTTCGTAATATGCTAAGATATCTACCTCAGTAGTTGCCGGAACAAATAGCTTTTGCGGAAATAGTGTTCCAATTGCCGAAGTTGCTAGAACAGCAACAATAATACTAACACCTATCTTAACGCTAGAGAAAAAGTTCCAAATTTTATCGATAATAGATCTTTTATAGGTTTGTGATCTTCTTGCAGAGCCTTCATATCTCATGTCGATAAGCTTACTTTTTTTCGCTTCTTCTGTTTGTGGTCTTCCACACCGTTCACAAAGTACTGCGCCAAATGGATTTTCGTGCCCGCATTGGCATGTAATTTTGCTCATTTTGAATGGACTCCTTCATCATTTATAATATTTATGGATTAAAGTATTTATAGCATTACATCAAAACTCCATAAATTCTCCTGGATTTAATTTTACATAATAAATATGCAGTATTAGTGCAAAGCATAAGACGAGTATGTGAACGACTTTAATCAAGACCATCTTATTTATAATTCCTTCAGCAATATATAAAAGTCCATAGAAAAAAGCCCGTACAATGCGACGGACTTAAAATGTGAGCTATTACATAATTGACTGTACCTTTTATAATGCAATAAAAACCAATTATCCTTAGAGCTAATTTCATCAGAATCCCATAAACCCGCCAAAAAATGGGCTAATCCATATAATGATGTAGGTTAAACCATCGAAGAAAAGGAGAATACCGAGTGCAATCATTAAGTAGCCCCCGACTTTCGTTATTGTTCGGCTATATTTTTGGATCCATTTAACGCGAGTGATAAAAATTGAAAGCAGGAAAAATGGAATTGCAAACCCTAAAACATAGACAAGCATATACCACATACCAGACCCCGGATTTTGTGCGGCCATCATGAAAACAGCTCCCGTGATAGGTCCAGTACATGGAGTCCATCCCGCTGCAAATGCAAGTCCTATAAGGAATGTGCCAAAATAACCGGCCGGTCGATTCTTAAATTGTAATTTCTTCTCCTTCATAAGAAACTTAGGCGTAAAGAAACCTAAAATCATCAAACCAAAGATGACAATAAAAATCGCACCTATCTGACGGAGTAAATCTTGATACTGATAAAAAAACGTACCGACAAGCGATGAGCTATAACCGAGAAAAATGAAGATAACCGAAAAACCGACTAGGAAAACAATCGTATGGAGGATTCCACTTTTCCGAGACTTCCCTTTATCCGTGTTCATCTCATCAAGTGACATTCCCGTTATATAAGATATAAAAGCTGGATATAACGGAAGTGTGCACGGGGATATAAAATTTAAAAGACCAGCGCCAAATGCAAGAAACAAGTTCAAATCTGCCAACATCTATATTAATCTCCTCTCTGCCGAATACCCAAAAGTTGTAGACAATTTCCCGCTTGCCCAGTGCAAGAAACTTTATTGATCAAATTCCCCAATAAGTGATGGTATCTGCTATTCCTATGATGATAAGGATAGCACCAGCCAAACGTTGCACAATTCTTCCTGCCTTCATGCTTTTCTTCATAATGAGTCGCTTCGCATCAAAGAGCCATATTAAAAGAAATAGGACAATGAGCGGAAGCGATGTTGCCACACCGAAAACAACGGGCAAGACAAGACCATAGGAAGTAGTCACAACCAAGGGCATAAGCCAAACGAAAAAAAGTACAAACATAGTTGGACAGAAGGCAAGCGAAAAACTTGCGCCCAACATAAAAGAACCTAACTTCCCATTCCGTAGACGCATAGGAATGCGCATCGTTATTTTTTGAAGGAATCCTAGCTTAAGGATACCAAGCAAAACAAGACCGGTAATGATAATAAGCGGACCTATCACTTTACGGAACAATGGAAAGTATTCTGTTAATGAATTTTCGAATGATTCTCCAAAGAACCATACGAATAGTCCAAGAAAACTGAACACGACTACTTTCCCAATAATAAAGGCCACAATTTCTCCCATGTCATTCTTCATTTGAATGGTACGGTTTCCATATAAAGTAATTGCGCTCATATTGCCTGTAAGCTGGCAAGGAGCGACAGCCCCAATCAAGCCCAAAAGAAGCGCAACCACAAGAGGATATTGTTCAAAGGAATTTATAAGAATGGTAACGGGTTCAGTTATTATTTGACTGATTTTCGACATCAATCCATACATTCAGTAAGCACCGTCCATTTTCTTATTTCATCAATTCACTATCTTCAGCAAGTGTATTCCAATTGGCCCCTTCATCCATTGTCAAGAAAATATCATTATTATACGTTGCGATGACAATCTCTTTTTCATCCTCCGGATTAACTGCAATAAAAACGATAGGACTCATTTTTTCATCGGGAAGTTGAATCGACATTTCTTGATCGTTCCCAAATGAGAATGATTGGAGTTGTACCGTTTCATTTTCATAGCTCGAATAGTACCCACCATTTTCAGTCAAAGTTACAGCTAGAACCATTTTCGCATCGTTAAAAAGTGCAAAATTTTCGCCGTAGTCACTCGAAAGGAATATACCATCTTTACTTCCGATGGCAATCATCTCTTTCTGTGATGGATGAGCAGCCAAATTCGAGATGAATTCCGAGTTGAATTCATTCATAGAAGCCTCACTCCAAGTGGCTCCTTCATCCAAAGTATAATGAAGTCCCCCTGTCATCTCTTCCGTTGGCATTTCATTCAGTACATAGATAGCGTTTGAATCATAACCTGCCGCAAGATAGTGAAAATCAATTTCTCCATAGAATGCTAATTGTTCAAAGCTAGCACCCCGATCCGTACTTTTGACAAGACCAAGTGGATTTTTATAGTCAGATCCTGGCTCTGGATGACCACTTGAGAAAAAACCTTCACGTATGGCTTGGAAACCCATATAATCGTGCTTTTCGCTGTTTGCTTCTTTCCAACCTTCTTCATCATATTCATAAAGGCCATCATGAGTAGAAATTACAATTTTTGGCCCCCCATTTATATATCCCAAGCCATGTAAGTGTTCAAATTTACTATTTTCCACTTTTTCAAAAGCATACGGTTCACTTTCTTTGCTACAAGCCGAGATAACGATGAGCAGTGATAACAATCCAGCGACAATTCTCATTTTTTTCATCATGATATTTCTCCTTTAATTCCACTTATATCCAATTCCCCATACTGTCTTTAAAAATTCATCAATGGGAAATCCGGTAGTTTTTAATTTATCTCTCAGGTTACGTATATGCGAGTCCACTGTCCGGATATCCGTGTACGTGTTATAATCCCATGCAGCATGTAATAATTGTTCCCGTGTATAAGTCTTTGTTGGCCGTGAGATCAAAGCTTCAACAATAAAAAACTCTTTTAGCTTCAGCGGCACTTTCAAGTTCCTAAATTGTAATGAATAAGTTTCTTTATCTAGCCTAAAGTCACCATAAATAATCATTTCTGTCTCTTTTTCTTCCTTGGGAAAACGGCGCAACAGTGCATTTACCCTTGCCGACAATTCTCGTTCATCAAAAGGTTTTGTAATATAATCGTCAGCGCCGCTCTCTAGTCCTTTTACCAAATCAAGCTTATCGGTCCTAGCCGTCAACATGATGACAGGGACATCAGAAAACTCGCGGATTTTTTCGCACACCTCCCAACCATCCATTTCCGGCATCATAATATCCAAAAGTACAAGACTAACTTTCTCCTTCTTAAGTATTCCTAGCGCCTTCTGTCCACTTGTCTCTTTGATACATTTGAAGCCATGGGGAATTAGAAATAATTCAATGAGATCTAACATCCTTTGCTCATCATCAATTAGTAAGATTGTTCTCATGTAGGCGTATAACCCTCCTCATATTATGATGGTGAACGTACTACCTCTTCCTAGGCTACTTTCCACTTCAATGCTTCCATTGTGGGCATCGACAAGTTCTTTTACGATTGCCAGACCAATACCTGATCCACCTGATGAACGAGAGCGTGATTTTTCCACTCGATAAAGTTTTTCGAAAATGAACGGGGTCTCTTCGGACGGGATTCCGATTCCGAAATCCGCAACGGAAATGGCTACTTTCTTCCCTTTCTTGAAAACCTTTATTGTGACTACCGATTGCTCTATTGAATATTTCAAAGCATTATCAAGTAAGTTCAAAATTATTTGCTCTAATCTCAAAGGATCTGCATGGATTTCGAAATCCTCTTCACAAATTACCTCTAGGCTCAGTTTCTTCAAATTAAAAGAAGGTCCAACAAGCTGGAGGATATCCTCAAAGAACGGACATACCTTAAAATATTCCTTCGATACTGTGAAAGTATTTTCATCCATTTTCGCTAAATCCAATAAATTTTTAACAAGTTCTTTCATACGGTCCGACTCTTCTGCGATAATTTCAAGATAATGTTTACGATCCTTCTCATTTACCCCTTGTCTCATAGCCACTTTCGAATAGCCGATTAAGTACGTCAATGGCGTACTTAATTCATGGGCAATTGAGGCTAAGAACTCATTACGTTCCGTTTTTAATCGCTCCAAGTCGTTCGCAAGCTTTTGAATAGAACCTGACAATTCGCCAAGCTCATCATTCCCAATAAACGGAAGGCTTACATCAAAATCTCCTTCGCTCAATTTCTCCGTCGCTTCCTTCATTCGGATTAATGGACGTGTAAGGAATTTGGAAAGAGCAGCGTAAATAATAAGTAAAACGACTATACTCGTCACACCTGCCAAACCAAAATACATGTTCAACTTACCGACTAACTGTTCAATTGGACGTGTACTTTGAAACATGATTATATAACCTGAATGGCTTGAATCTACTTTATATGGATGTGCACTAATGATATATGGCAACCCTTCCCAGTCCGAAGCTAGAATCTGATCGTTCTTCAAATCAATATCTTTTGCTGTAGGAAGGTATTTTTCCAGTACCTCTTCGTTTTCTTTTGAGCTTTGAATGATATCGCCTTGGCTATCTGTAATTATGACTTCCCGATCCCCGTCTTTTTCCATCAATACAATATGTTCCATTGTTGTATCTGAATAATGTTCGATAAGTACATCCCGATGATTTGAGCCCACTGCCAATAATCGAGAGAACTCCTCGTCGATCCGTGAATGAATGATATTCTGATGGAGGTATCCAATAAGAGATATTTCCATGATTAGTACAGCAATGAAAAAATAAGCAGTTAGCTTGGTAGAGATTCTGTTCAATTGAACATTCGCCCCTCTCCTGAAATTTAGTATAAAGAACAATTATGAAATAAATATGCAGAAACGACTGAATTTGACGAAAAGAAATGATTCTATCTACAATCATGGCAGCTTTGTGACTGCATAGTTTTTTGATAGATCTTTAGTATAATAATAATCGTGAATAAAAACAGTCTAGGTATAGTGTTCATATCCTGCAAGTACTCGAAGGGAGCAACCGGAAGTTGAATAACAAAAAGAAGAGCCGTTTCATGATGCGGTTAATTGTTTTAATCGTATTGACAAGTGCTATTGTGTTTACAATATACAATAGCGTAACAAAAGAAAAACATGATGTATTAAAAATTGGAGATGATGCGCCTGATTTCGCGTTAGTCGACTTAAACGGTGAAAGCCATCAACTCTCTGATTATAAAGGTCAAGGCGTCTTCCTAAACTTTTGGGGGACTTGGTGTGCACCGTGTAAAAAGGAAATGCCTGCGATGGGTCGACAATATGAGGTTTATAAAGATCAAGGGGTTCAAATATTGGCTGTCAATATCGCAGAGTCTGACTTGAAAGTTCGAACATTCGCCGAACAATATGGAATGATTTTCCCTACTTTAATTGATACAACAAAAAGTGTGATGCAAGCATATAATGTTAAACCGCTTCCCACTACTCTCCTTATCAATCCAGAAGGCAAGATTGTAAAGATTATAACAGGCGAAATGTCCGAAGAAGACATTAAAGGATATATGGAGCAAATAAAGCCTATTTAAAACAGACATAAATCTATTCAGATATTGTCACGGGGTATTAATCGAGTAGGAGGGAGTGATTAACTCCCGACCTCTCACACCACCGTACGTACCGTTCGGTATACGGCGGTTCAATTAAGATTGATGACGCAAAGTTTCATAACGAGATACTAGACTTTTGAGCCCTCGGGAACTCCAATAGGAGTTCCCGAGGGTTCTGTGTAGTATGGGACTTTTCGAGATTCTCCAGTAACTTTTGCGAGTGTTTCCCCATTCATAAGCTTTCTCCTTCGGAGCGCCTAATCCCATAAGTTTCCTCACTTTGGTACTGGGTTTCTTCCAGTTCTTCCATATACACATGCGCAATCTTCTTCTTATCCACGAATCGAATTTACTAAATACACT
The DNA here is from genome assembly GCF_002743425.1 of Sporosarcina sp. P7. Taxonomy (NCBI): domain Bacteria; kingdom Bacillati; phylum Bacillota; class Bacilli; order Caryophanales; family Caryophanaceae; genus Sporosarcina; species Sporosarcina sp. P7. The sequence continues at coordinate 163,466 of NZ_PDZF01000006.1, forward strand.
GGGTGTATCTGCTAAGGAGAAATATCCGCACCACCCCATCAAGTATTGATTAAGCTTCTTAATCCGATACTCTAGGGGAAAAGGTTTCTTTCTGGATGTAATCCCTCGAATCTTATTCTTCATGCGCTTGAAACTCTGTTTGGCAATTCGAACCTTCGGGATTTTACCATTAGTAAAGCTAAATCCAAGAAATTTTCTCTTCCAAGGGCGGTCTACTTCGGACTTGTCCCCATTCACTTTCAACTTCAGTTTTCCTTCAATAAATGAACGAACAGAATTCATCACGCGATATCCTGCTTTCTTTGTTTTCACATAGATATTGCAGTCATCTGCATAGCGTACAAATAAGTGACCTCTTCTTTCCAATTCCGTGTCTAGTTCGTCTAGAACTATATTGGATAATAAGGGGCTTAGGGGACCACCTTGCGGTGTACCTTCTTCACTATTTGTCACCACACCATTTATCATGATGCCTGATTTCAGATAGCTACGGATTAACTTCAGTAGACGCTTATCTTCAATTCGTTTCGCGAGTGTTCCCATAAGACGATCATGGTTCACTTTGTCGAAGAATTTCTCTAAGTCTATATCGACTACCCACCGGTTCCCTTCTGTTAAATACCCTTTCGCTTTTCTGACCGCATCATGAGCACTTCGTTTTGGACGAAATCCATAACTATGGTCTGAAAACGTTGGATCATATATAGAAGTGAGTACCTGGGCAATAGCTTGTTGAATGAATCGATCCATCACAGTAGGGATACCTAATAGGCGCACGCCACCGTCAGGTTTCGGGATTTCGACCCTGCGGACTGGTTGCGGTTCATAGGTTCCCTCTAGAAGTTTCCTTTTCATGGAATCCCAGTGTTGTACGATATGCGTTCGTAGGTTTTGTACAGGCATTTCATCCACACCGTGACTACCTTTATTACGTTCCACCCGTTTGAGGGCAGATAGTAGATTCTCCCGTGATACGATTCGTTCCATCAACATTCGATACGCCTCTTCCCGTAAACAACCGTTCTTCTTATGCCAGCTCTGCTCCACCATCTTGAAGTCCCCCATGGAATTCACCATTTCCTTCTTCAAGTATGCCTGTAAGGTTATCTGTGTTCATCACAGTGTACTGAATGCCAAGATGTTGTTCTCTCTTAATTGTTCAGCCCTTCCCATTCTTCTCGAGATAGAAATGGTACTATGGCTTCTGCTGACTTCTGACTGTTCAACTATCCATCACTGAATAGCTTACCAAGTGTACTTGGCGTATCAGTCAGACCTCCCCAGGTAAGAACGTAGTCTTTCCCTCCATCTATCTGCTTCATTTACTAGATACAACCTTCGGCAGAAAGGGCTTTGTTTTGTTTCGCAAACTCACCCAATTGTACCTAGCCTTATATGAAGTTCGTGTTCCTCAGACCGGAGATTTGCCGCCCGCTTCCTTCAGATTCCGCGTCACCGCGAACACCCTTGCGTTAAGCTAGCTGTTACTTCTGCCTTCACAGTTCGGGACTTGCACCCTAGAGACTACGCCCATGCTGGGCGCACAAATAAAAATCACCTTTATCGCTATCGATAAGAAGTGATTTACCTTGATTAACCATATGGGCATTACTTATGATTTGGCTTTCTTGTGCTTGTCGAAATACTTCTGTAAGAGCCACAGTTGGTAATCCTGACTGAATCATGTCGCTTAGAACGTTCCCAGGACTAACCGATGGCAATTGATCCGTGTCTCCTACAAAGAGAATTTTGGTATCCTTTTCGAGTGCATCCATTAGTAAACTAGCCAACTGAACATCCACCATCGACATTTCGTCAACGACTAACAAATCGCAAGGAAGTTTATCTTGCCAATTGTAGGTAGGAATTTCTCCCTGTTGGTACCCAATTAGCCTATGGATTGTAGATGCGTCATGTCCAGCCACCTCTGACAATTGTCTACTCGCCTTTCCAGTTGGGGCAGCTAAGCATATAATGTTTTCTGGATGCATTCCTTTGTACACGTCAATCATGGCACGTATAACGGTTGTCTTACCGGTTCCAGGACCACCAGTGAGTATTAACATCTGTTCTTCAAATAACCGCCTAATCGCATCACGTTGCTTCTCAGCTAGGATGATTCCCTGCTTCTTTTGATAGTTGGTTATCTGTTTTTCTAACGAAGGCAATGCTACGCCATCCCGAGAACCCTTCATTTCTGAAAGTTTCCGAGCTAACCTGTCTTCATATGTGAATAAAAACTTTGGGTAAACGCAATTGTCTTCAATAACGATATGTTTCTCTTCTAAACGGTAAATACTTTGTGCTAATTCATCCATCGAAACTTTGTTCTCTTCAATCGTATTATGGTTTAATGCACTTGCAGCTTCCGCAAGCAGACTTTCTTCCATCACATAGCAATGGCCTGAACTGAAGCATGTTTCTTTTAGAACATAGTTCACACAAGCATCAATGCGGTATCCTGATAAGGGTGATATACCAATCTTTTGAGCAATTTCATCAGCCTTTAAGAACCCTATCAGGTTTAATTCTGTTAGCTTATATGGATTTTCTGTAACAACTGCTACCGTATTAGACTCGTATTCTTTATACAGCCGCATCGCCATACGAGCGGATATTCCGAACACAAGTAGTTCCGAAATGATTTTCTGTACCTCAAACGTAGACCTAACGCTTTCTACAATGTTACTAGCGCGTTTCTTCCCGATTCCTTTAATCCCTTGTAAACTCGCCTCGCCTTGTTCGCTGATTATCATCAAAGAGTCTTCACCCAACTTTTCAGCAATTACCACTGACTGTTTCGGCCCACATCCCTTTATAAGGGGCGATGCAAGGAATGCAATCACTTGATCTTTTGTTTGCGGAATCGGCCTTTCCCAAAACTCCACCACAAACTGTTTCCCAAACAGCATGTGATTTTCCCATGTCCCACGAACTTTTATTTCTTCACCTTTATCTACACCGTAAATGTTTCCTTTAATTGTGAGTTCTTCATTATCCGTTTGCAATTTAGCAATCAGAAAATCTTCATTTCTATAAAGAACCTTTATAACTTTTCCAATGAATTCATTCATTCCAAACTCACCATCTTATCGTCTCTATACAATATGGATCTAAAGCGATTAAGAAATGCAAAAGAACTTTGGGCCGGGATAAGGTTTTGTACTTTAATATCATTATAAAGAGTCAAGAATAGATCCATAGGCATCACTATTATTTGACGTTTACGATGAATAAACGCTTTACATCGTTCTACGTTTCTAATAATTGGGTTAGAGGAATCAATGTCATTTTTCATTTCATTTACAGAATCAACAACTTTAGTTGCAATAATATCAATCTGCTCAAGTAATACTTTTTCTTCAACAGTACCAACTACTTTATTCGCTTCATACAGCATTTCGTTTCTCGCTTCCACAACCTCCTCACTTGATAGAAGTTCTTCAAATTGCATTTCCACTTCCGGTGTAATGTCTACCTGTTGGAAGAAAGCATCGACTTCTTCTTGTGGAACATTGTACTTACTTGGAATTCCAGTTACGTTGGGGACAGATTTTACTAAATGCCACAAATTATCTGGGAAGTAATAAAAATCTACATTTAATTCTACTAAAATATAGCCGCTAATTACGCTACTTATTTTCTTCGTATTCATTCGAACTTCCCTCAAGTCTTTGGAGAGTTCACGGATGCTGCCTTTGTACGTTTCAAGCAAGGCAAGAGAATTGGCATCTTTGTATTCTTTAAGTTTGTCGCAAGCGATGCGAAGATTGTTTAAGCCTGCTTGGATTCTTTTTACATACAAGTGTTCAGATATATCGTCTGAATTTAATTCCGAAAGATCAACAGCAGTATTTTCATCGCGAATAATTTCTGTGAATGTTTCCATTGCATAGATAGCATTAACCATTGAATCGCCTGCTCTATTCAAAACAGTATTCAACATTTCTTTCACTTCAATTTCCGCTCCGCTACGAACCTGAACTACAAAGTAAGTCATATCTCTTCATCCTTTCTCTTTTTTATTAACTAGCCAAATGAACGACTTCTTATTTGGTGCTTGTTCTCATCAACATTTACACAGTTTTCGTGCATCCACTTGAATACTTCATCCCGCGGATAACGAGCAGTAACGAACTTGGACTTCGGAAACCCCTGCCTAGTGATGATTTTATTTACTGTTGGTTCCTCAACTTGAAATATTTTACACAAATCTTTTTTATTTAGTAAATGTGGAAAAGCATATTGTTCTTGGCTATCTTTCACGCCTTGTTCATAAGCCTGTGTAAAAAGTTCTCTCAAACTCTCTTCTAGTAGCTTTGCTTTGAGTTCTTCGAGTACAATATTCATATATCTACCGCTCTCCTTTCATTTTTTCACACGTCCATAAATCAAAGCCCACCGTCTTGACATTTTGGTCATTTGACTGCCGCTCGCTTTTGACAATTTTTTTGCTGAAAGATCTTGGCGATGCTATGCTCTATATAGGAACTGATTTATAGACATGTTTAGTAAATATCTTAAAAATTATTATTCGCTCCAACAGGAAACGTTTTGTTGCCTCACATCTCAAAAAAAGAGTCCAATCTACTCCTAAAACTTTTGCAATCTTCTTCGCTACTTTTGGGCTTGGTGTACGATTACCTTTTTCAATCATTCCGTAGTATTGTCGTTCAACGTCAATTAAATCGGCTATGCTTTGATATGTAAGTTTTTTCATTTCACGTTCTGCTTTAAGCCACATTCTCATTTCTTTTAATTTCTCCTCCCCATACAGGCAATATTTCGTTGCTTTACCTACTTCGTATTATACGCAACATTTTGTTACTTTATGATCAAGCAACAAGATGTTGCTGTATAATATAATTAAATTACTTTCTAAGGAGATATATTATGAGTTTTCAAGAAAGGTTAAAAAAACTTAGAGTAGCCAAGAAGCTAACACAAGAGGATATGGCCAAGCTATTGGGTATAACTAGACAAGCATATGGTTATTACGAAAGTTCAACTAACCAAAGAGAGACTGATCATGAAGCTACTAAAAAATTAGCTAATTTCTTTGACGTATCTATTGATTATCTTCTGGAAAATACTGATAACCCGGATCCCATTGATAAAGACGAAGAAGATTTCCAAAAAGCAATCAACGATCCAGACTTAAAACGGTGGTATTCAGAATTACCTAAATCTAGTGAAGAAGACTTACGAAAATTGCGGAAAATGTGGGATATTATTAAAAACGAGGACAAATGAAACACCTTTTAAAATATGAGTTAGTAACCCTATCTTTTTTATCAGGATAGGGTATTATTATAAACATCATACGAACATACATTCCTGATTCGTGAAAAAGGTGTCGAATTAAATTTGAAAATTTCAAGTCTATCTTCATTGGAAGAAAAGGTTTTTTCGATTTATCATTCGCTAAATATTATAAAACCGTCCCAGATTTATCATATGGATCTTATCGAAGACATTTCTAACATGTTTAAAATAAAAACTTATTATTTTGATGAGTCAAGTGAAGCAAATAATATGGGAGGGATTTATCGAATCTTTTTAAATAAAAACCAGTCCAAACAGGCAATTTGGCAAGACTTTGCTCATGAATTGGCCCACATCTTGGGTCATGAGGGATACCAGTGTTCAATGCACAATCCCTTCCGGGAGTATCAGGAATGGCAAGCAGAACAATTTGCTTATCACTTTTGTATACCAACATTTTTGTTGAATCAGATGAACCTACCTCAACTTCAATGCGAGGCCATAGGACTGATTGCAAGCATCTTTAACACCGATCCTATTTTCGCTAGCGAAAGGTTGGATAAGTGGCTACGCTCAAGAGAAAGTGATTTGTTTCAGAAGCATTTAGTAAGACTAATTGAAGGGAGTAAACGTAGATAATGGCAAGATATGAGAAGTATGAGACTAAAAGTGGACAACGTTGGATGTATATTGTTGAGGGTGGAATTAATCCGCAAACCGGGAAAAGACGTAGAATTGTTAAACGTGGTTTCAAGCGTGAAAAAGATGCAAAGGATGCTGCATTAGAATTTGAATACCAAATGAATATTCTTAACTTCGAAATAAAAGATGATATTACCTTTCAAGACATGGCTGATGAATGGCTTTCCTTCTACCAAACAACAGAAATAAAAATAAGCACGATTCGAGTGCGTGTTCATGAGATCGGCCATTTAAATGACTACTTTGCTTTATATAAGATTAAAGAAATCACAAAAACTATGTACCAAAATTCGCTAAATCATTTAAAAAACAAAAAGAATTTAGCCTATAACACCATATCCGGTATTCATGGAACAGCACGTATGATATTTAAGAGGGCAAGGGAACAAGATGTACTAATTTCTGACCCAACAGAATTTGCTAGAATCCCGAAAGATAGAACCACGGTTGAACAAATTGAAAACACTGAAGTAAAGGAGCTGTTTCTTGAAAAAGATGAGTTGAAGATATTTTTAGAGAAAGCAAAAGAAATGAAACAGGAAACATATGCAATTTTGCTCGTACTTTCGTGGACTGGGTTAAGAGTAGGGGAACTTGTAGCGTTAAGATGGAGTGATATAGATTTTATTCAAAAAACAATTAGTATAACGAAAACGTATTACAACCCAACTAATAACAGCGTTAAATATACACTATTGCCACCAAAAACAACTTCGTCTATTCGTAAAATTATAGTTGAAGATGAAGTAATAGACGCATTACTAAATCAGAAAAAATTAATAGATGCCGTAAAAGAAGAAGTTGGTGATGAATATTATGATAAAAATTATGTATTCGGCAGAATAAATCCTCCCTATTTCGGCTATCCACTTTTCATCAAAACTGTTCAAAATCGGATGGAAGCCGTACTAAAACAATTGCCAACTATCACCAAGCATCTTACTCCTCACTCATTAAGGCATACTCATACTTCTCTTATGGCAGAAGCAGGTGTCGATCTATTCGAGATAATGGATAGGCTAGGACATAAAGATGATGAAACGACAACACAAGTGTATTTACACATTACAAAAGAAAAACAAAAAAAGGCCTCTCAAAAGTTTGGTCAACTAATGAGAAGCCTTCAACAGCCCGATAATGATCAAAAATAAGTTTTAGGCATCAAAAGGGCATCAAAAATGATGGCAGATAGCTTAAAACCCCGTCGTGAAAGGGTTCATTTCGCTATTTTACATCATGCCGCCCATTCCACCCATACCGCCCATATCAGGCATTCCACCGCCACCTGCTGGTTCTGGGAGGTCTGCCACTACAGCTTCAGTAGTCAAGAACATAGCCGCTACAGATGCTGCATTTTGTAGTGCAGAACGAGTTACTTTCGTTGGATCCACGATACCTGCTTCTACCATGTTAACCCACGTGCCTTCTGCTGCGTTAAAGCCAATGCCCACTTCTTCGCGCTTCAAGCGGTCTACTACGATAGAACCTTCAAGGCCCGCGTTAGTTGCGATTTGACGTACTGGTTCTTCAAGTGCACGAAGAACAATCTTAATACCAGTAGATACATCGCCTTCCGTACCTTCAAGTAATGCTTCTACTTGCTTATAAACGTTAACTAGTGCAGTACCGCCACCAGATACAATTCCTTCTTCTACTGCCGCACGTGTAGAGTTCAATGCGTCTTCGATACGAAGTTTACGCTCTTTCAACTCTGTTTCAGTTGCAGCTCCGACTTTGATGACTGCTACACCGCCAGCAAGTTTAGCTAGACGTTCTTGCAATTTCTCTTTGTCAAATTCAGAAGTTGTTTCTTCCAACTGCGAACGGATTTGGCCTACGCGTGATTCGATTGAACCTGCGTCACCGCTACCTTCTACGATTGTAGTATGGTCTTTTGTTACTACGATTTTCGCAGCGCGTCCGAGTGAAGTAAGGTCAGCAGATTTTAGATCAAGTCCTAGATCTTCTGTGATTACCTGTCCACCTGTTAGGATTGCGATGTCTTCAAGCATAGCTTTACGGCGATCGCCAAAACCTGGTGCTTTAACTGCCACTGCGTTGAATGTACCGCGAAGTTTGTTGACAACTAGTGTAGCAAGAGCTTCACCTTCAACGTCTTCTGCGATAATCAACAATGGTTTACCTTGCTGAACAACTTGTTCAAGCACTGGAAGAATTTCCTGGATGTTGTTGATCTTCTTATCCGTAATCAAAACATATGGATTATCAAGTACTGCTTCCATTTTGTCTGTGTCTGTTGCCATGTAAGCAGATGCGTAGCCACGGTCGAATTGCATACCTTCTACTACATCAAGCTCTGTAATGAAGCCTTTAGATTCTTCGATTGTGATGACGCCATCATTACCTACGCGCTCCATTGCTTGTGAAATCAACTCACCGACTTCTTCGTCACCAGAAGAGATTGCTGCAACTTGTGCAATTTCTTGTCTGCTTTCGATTTCATCGGAAACGCTTTGAAGACCTTCTACCGCTGCGATTACCGCTTTTTCGATTCCTTTACGGATACCAACCGGGTTTGCACCAGCTGTTACGTTCTTCAAGCCTTCACGGATCATGGCTTGTGCAAGGACAGTTGCTGTTGTTGTTCCGTCACCTGCGATGTCATTTGTCTTGGATGCAACTTCTGCTACAAGCTTTGCGCCCATGTTTTCGAATGCATTTTCTAGCTCGATTTCTTTTGCGATCGTTACACCATCGTTTGTGATGAGTGGTGAACCGAATTTGCGCTCAAGTACGACGTTACGACCTTTTGGCCCAAGTGTTACTTTTACAGCGTCTGCTAGTGTATCTACACCGCGGAGCATTGCGGAACGTGCTTCTTCGTTAAATTTAAGTTCTTTAGCCATTGTATTTGATACCCTCCAGAATTTTCTATTTTTCTACTACATGTACTTTTTTATTAATTATCCAATAATTGCAAGAATGTCGCTTTCACGAAGGATTAAGTATTCAGTACCTTCATACTTCACTTCAGTGCCTGCGTATTTAGAGAAGATGATGCGGTCGCCTTCAGATACTTCTAGTTCGACGCGCTGTCCGTTCTCAAGAACACGGCCTGTACCAGCAGCGATTACTTTTCCTTCTTGTGGCTTTTCTTTCGCAGAGTCCGGTAGAACAATGCCGCTCGATGTTTTTTCTTCTGCTTCGATTAATTCGATAATGATACGGTCACCTAGTGGTTTCAACAAATGAAACAACCTCCTCGAGATAATGTGTAATTTTTATTTTTCTTAGCACTCACTTATGATGAGTGCTAACACAACTCTAATATTAATGAATTTCACACATAATTGCAAGTAAAAGTGTTCGACAATTTCTTCTTTTGCCAAACGTCTTTATTCGCGTTAAACTAATCAACATGTATGAAAGAAAGGTTGTGCACCGTGAAAAACTGGGTTGTTGCTCTGATGATCTTCATGTCGTATGTGTTGCTGCAGATTACCAGCATTTTTCTTGCCCCTGAATTAATTATTTACTTCACCGGCAAAGACTTGTCTAAAGCAGATGCCGTATCACAAGGTTTCGCCTGGACGTTATTCATCACGCAAGGTATCGCTGCACTGATCATTGCTGTGATCCTGTTACAAAATAAGAAGTTCTTACCTGCATTTAAAGGAAAGCCTGTCGGATTCGGAAGCGTTCTTCTATGGGGAGTACTTGGTTTCTTCCTCGCCATGGCTGGACAAATTATAGGTGCCGCGATTGAGTCCGTGTTCGGTGTCACCGCTGGCTCCGAAAATACGGAATTATTGTCGAATATTTCGAAAACCGCACCTATTATTATTTTCGCTATGGTGTTATTTGCACCGTTCCTCGAAGAAGTCGTCTTCCGCCGGATTATCTTCGGTGGCTTGTACACAAGAACGAACTTTTGGGTCGCTGCGATTGTCAGCGCCATCGTATTTGCAGCTGTGCATGGCGAGTTGCAACATTTGCTGATGTACTTAATGCCAGGTCTTGCGTTCGCTTTTGTCTATTACAAGACTAAGCGTCTACTGACCCCGATGATTGCCCATTTCCTCATGAATAGTTTCGTCACTGTCGTGCAATGGAATGCGGATAAACTGCAACAATTACAAGATATGCAGCAGGGCATCGTATTATTCCTGCAATAGAAAAAATCTCCCCGTGAATGGGGAGATTTTTTTGTAGATATATATAAAGTTCGGTGAGCAGGAAGGCATCGTTGATCTTCGTTCCAGTCGGACGCTTTCCTGCGGGCATGGCTTGAGCCTCCTCGCTTCGCTGTGGGGTCTCAAGTCTCATGCTATTCCCGCGGGAGTCGCCGCCTGAAACGAAGATCAACTAGTTTCCATTTCTAATTATAGTAAGTGAAAGAGAAGTTATACTAATCATATGATGAAGTTATCTTATGCTCATGGTCCTCTTGTAGGGATTGGAGTGGAAGCAGGGGCGACTCCTGGAGGATCAGCGGCCGTAGCGAAGGACGGCTTTTGCGAGTAAAAGCGAAGCGTTAGGAGCATGTGCTTTCATAGAATGCCTTGAGTAAGCCACGCCCTCAGGAAAGCGTCCCCTGCTGGAACTCCAATCCCCGAACCACAAACCTACACTTCTTACTGCGCAGCTATTACCTGTACCATCTTATCAATATCAGGCTTCGCTGTTCCTTTCACGTTCTCTGTCAGGATACTGAAGATCAGCTCTTGACCGCTCTTCGTCTTCACATAGCCCGACAACGAATCCGTACCGTTGAGCGAACCAGTCTTCGCCTGCACCTTGCCTCTGACAATTGGACTCGTCAAACGGTTGCGCAATGTTCCACCTAGCATGCGGTCATTCACTCCTGCGATTGGCAACGAACGCTCAAATGCCGGATACCATTCTTTTGACTGGGCCGCATATAACACTTCAGCAATTTTTTCTGAAGGGATTTTATTCTTATGCGACATACCTGAACCATCTTCTAAATAAATACCTTTTGTGTTAATACTGTTTTTTTCCAACGTTTCCCTCACAACACGCAAGCCGGCATTCCAACTTCCTTCATTATATACTGCGCGCCCCATAGACTTTGCCAAGATTTCTGCGTGAGAGTTGTTACTGTACTTCATGAACGGCATCATTAAATAATACAATGACATCGATTCTTTCTTTGCGAGTAACTCTGCATTCGCAGGAGTTTTTCCACGTGTTACACGAGCTGTTGGTTGAAGCTTGATACCTTCTTTAGCAAGTGCGCGTTTGAAGACGTCCGCTGTATAGGCTGTCGGATTCGATACCGTTACCCATTGGCGCTTGCCGTTTGAGTTGAGTGGTACGTTTCCTGAAACGATAATCGTGTTCGTTCCTTGCTGACGTTTCATCGTCACCGTGTTTCGTTGATTTTTTGGTACGGTACGTGTGCGATTAACGACTTTTACGATGTCCGTGTGAGGAGTCAACGTGACGGCTCCTGCTTTAGCGTTTCGTGTTGGCTTCGCCTCAACGATTGTCGTGCCTGCATCATAGTCTTTATTTGGCGAAATCGTCAGTGCCGAAACTTGTGCTGCGTAGTAATACGTTTCGTCTGCTTTATGAATACCTGGTGATAAACGCTGTGTATCAAACCATGTATCGTCCGCCACGATATGTCCTGTAACGGAACGGATACCTGATTCACGGATTTGCCGGGCCAAACGTAATAAGTCGGCTTCAAGTAATGTCGGATCACCTGTCCCACGCAAATAGAGATGACCGTAGAGAATACCGTTTTTCACTGTACCATTCGTTAAGACATCTGTATCGAAAGTATAATCTTTCCCCAGCACTTCAAGGGCTGATGTACTGGTTAGAACTTTGACGTTCGAAGCGGGTGTAATACCTTGATTGCCACGATATTGATAGATCACGTGATTAGTATCCGCATCACGTACGACGACACTGCTTCGTGTCCCCCGCATACGCTGACTTGAAATAACTTGATTAATGCCTGTTTCTAACCCTTTATAGGACTGCTGAGCCGCAGCTACTTGACCTTCTATAATAGGAGTCGTAACACTCGCCATAAGCAATAATGCACCTAGTAACCACTTGCTCCATCTAGTTGGAGTCTTTTTTCTATTCACTTGTATTCATGTCCCCCTACTCATTCTATTCTTAGATAGTTTACCATAGAGGCATTGGTAAATGAACCCATATTTGACTGTGGTCCCGTAAACATAAAAGATCCTCCTGCATTTGCAAGAGGATCTTTTATGTTTACTTATCATCCGTTTTATTCATCACTTCATCAATCTGACGCTGTTGCTCTGCTTTGACTTCTTCCATCTGGCGTAGACGTTCAGATTTCTCGAACTTCCGATAGCCTAGACGAGAAATCACGATACTGATCTCATACAGGATGAACAGCGGAACCGAAGTGAATAAATGCGATACGATATCCGGTGGTGTAATGAACGCCGCAATTACGAACAAGACAAAATACGCAACTTTCCGTATCTTAACGAGTACTTTAGGTTGCAACACGCCGAGACGCGATAAAAATAAAATGACGATCGGTAACTGAAAGACAAAACCGAACGGCAATAATAGTGAGAATAAAAAAGAGAAATACTCATTGATACCAATTGTCTGCTCAATGTTCAATTGACCTGACAGATTAATCATGAATTTCATGACATATGGTAACAATATGAAATACGAGAAACTAATCCCTACTAGAAATAAGAGAAAAGCAAACGGGATATACGACAATGTGACCTTACGTTCAAGCTCACGAAGTCCAGGTGAAATAAAGGCCCAAAATTGATACATGATAACCGGTGAAATAATGACAATCGCTAGGAATACTATAACTTTCAAATAGATCACGACTGGATCTATCACGTTAAATGCATTCAATGTAATTTGTTCAGCAGGTGTATCGTATTGGATAAAATTGATCAGAGGCTTCGCTAAGAAGAAACTGCCAATTGCCCCAACAATAAAGAAAACGACAATTACCATCAGCCGTTTTCGCACTTCATCTATATGCTCAATGATTGTTAAGTCTTTATCTGCCATCAGAATAACACCCTAACTCAGCGCACTTCTTCTTTCTTGTCTTCAACCTTTTTTACGTCGTCCTCGTCATCTGTAAGGCCTTTTGTTGCGTTTTTAAATTCACGCAATGAAGAACCGAATGCTTTACCGATTTCAGGTAATTTCTTAGGACCAAATATAAGTAACGCGATCACAGCGATAATCAGTAAACTTCCGATACCTGGAGCCATGTTGGCCACCTCCTCATAATATGTCTATTCTACATGAAAACCTATAATTTTACTATTGCAGTGTCACCTAATTTGTGAATCTTTTACGTCCGTTTTGATAAGATAAATCAATGTTTGCAACTCAACGGACAAATCGATTGTCTGAATACGGATTGTATCTGGTACCGCCAGCCGTTCAGGGGTAAAGTTCAATATCCCTTTCACAGACGTTGTAGCGAGACGATCCGTCAATTCCTGTGCAACACGTGATGGCACAGTCAAAATAACCATTTCAATACCTAGTTCATTAATTTTCTCTTCAAGACGATCAGGTGGATAAATAAGAATATCGTTCTTTAGTTCGCCTTCATGTGGCGCTTTCGGATCGAATGCCACGACAATTTTCGTATTGTGGATCTTTTGGAAATTGTATTTCAAAAAAGCGTTGCCGAGACTACCTACCCCGATTAATGCCACTTTGGTTTCTTCGTCTTGATCAAGTGTTTCGCGGAAGAATTGCAGCAAGGAATCTACGTCATAGCCGTATCCTTTGCGTCCAAGCGCCCCAAAATGCGAGAAATCTCTGCGAATTGTTGCAGCATCAATCTTCATCGCTTCACTTAATTCACCTGAGGAAATGCGTTGTACACCTTTATCTGCATAATTTCGTAAAAATCTATAATATAGAGGCAATCGTTTTGATGTTGCCTGCGGAATTCTAGGTTTACTCACAGCTGTGCCCTACCTCCATCGTCACTTCAATGACCAACCCCTAAACAAGGGTACAGCCGTTTTTATCGTACAGCACAACGGGATTATTGTAAAGCCGATTATTGCATGGGACGCTCCATTCCATTAAACTGATAAAGAATAGAGGTGTGGGGCTTGATTATTTTACAAGTAAATGGACTGACAAAGTCTTTTTCCGGCACGGATCTACTAGAAAACGTCCGTCTCGAAGTACAGCATCGAGATCGCGTCGCATTAGTTGGACGAAATGGTGCTGGAAAATCGACTTTATTGAAAATTATTGCAGGTGAAATATCCGCGGACGAAGGAGATATCATCATTCCTAAAGATGTACGCATGGGCTATCTCGAGCAGCACAGTGGGCTGGATTCAGAATTAACGATTTGGGATGAAGTGATGACGGTATTCGCACCCCTTCGTGAAAAGGAAAGTCGGCTGCGCGCGCTAGAGCATGAAATGTCGAATCCTACGGTTCTTGAAGATGCGAGTCGCTATACTCGCATCATGACGGAATACGATGAACTTCAAATTGATTTTAAGGGGGCAGGAGGCTATCAGTTTGAAGCCGACGCTCGTTCCGTGCTTCATGGCATGCGGTTTTACCCGGATGATTTCGAGAAGCCTGTGCACTTACTGTCAGGCGGTCAAAAGACTCGTTTAGCGCTTGCAAGGATGCTTCTGAGTAAGCCAGACTTGTTAATACTCGATGAACCGACGAATCACTTGGACATCGAAACATTGAACTGGCTCGAACGGTATTTGTCGGGTTACGAAGGTGCGATTCTAATCGTTTCACATGACCGATACTTCCTCGATAAAGTAGTTACCACTGTATATGAAGTATCTCGACGGAAAGTCACAAGGTACAGCGGTAATTACAGCTCATACTTAGATGAGAAAGCGAAGAACTATGAACGTGATCAGAAGTTATTTGTTCAAGAAAAGGATGAACGGGCCAAGTTGGAGGAATTCATTCAGAAAAATATTGCGCGTGCGTCCACTTCCAAAATGGCGAAGAGCCGACGTAAGCAACTAGAGCGGAGAGACTGGATGGAATCTCCTGACGGCGACGAGAAATCCGCGAACTTCTCCTTCTCAATTGACCGACCAAGCGGTAACGATGTACTGTCGTTAGACAATGTCAAAATTGGCTATGGTGAAGAACCTGTATCGAAGAACATCAATTTGCGTATTTATAAAGGTGATCGTGTAGCATTTGTTGGACCGAACGGTGTCGGCAAATCCACGTTGCTTAAAACTATAGTAAAGCGCAACGAACTGATGGGTGGGGAAATTCGCTACGGCACGAATGTCCAATTTGGTTACTACGATCAAAATCAGGCAACACTTATTGGCACAGGTACCGTCTTGCAGGAAATATGGGACGACTGGCCACAAATGAATGAAAAAGATGTACGCTCCCTACTCGGACGCTTCCTGTTCACGGGTGACGACATAGAAAAACTCGTCACTTCCCTGTCAGGTGGAGAAAAAGCACGTCTTTCATTGGCGCAACTAATGCTCGAGAAATCCAATACATTGATCTTGGACGAGCCAACGAATCATTTAGATCTCGACAGCAAAGAAATTTTAGAAAATGCACTTGATGATTTCCCTGGAACGATATTGTTCGTGTCACATGACCGGTACTTTATCAACCGACTCGCAACCAAAGTTATTGAAATGAGTGACGATGGAGCAGTGGAGTACCTAGGCGATTACGATTACTTCGTCGAGAAAAAGACTGAGACAGAAGAGATATTAGCGGCTACACAACTCGAACAACGAGCAAAAGAGCCTGTTGTCAAGAAAGAAGTGGCAAATAAGGAAAATCAACGCCATGAACGCCGGCTTAAACGATCCATTGCTGAAATAGAGAATACACTTGAAGCCTTCGATGAAGAAATTGAAACTTTGCAAGCAAAGCTACTAGAACCCGAACTAGCAAACGATCACATCGCACTAATGGATATCCAACGTCAAATCGATGAAATCCAGGCGGTCCATGACGAACGATCGGAAGAGTGGTTGTTACTTCAAGATGAGTTAGAGAATTTATAAAAACGTCTGGAAACATAGAATTATTTAAAACAAGCATTAAGAATTGGGTAGTTCTTGATGCTTGTTTTTTCTATGTTATTTTGGGTATGAGCGGTTATGTTGTAAAATAGAGCGTTCGCCCGGAGAGTATGAGTGGTCGAAGTTCGACATAGAGCGGTCATCATATTCTATAGAGCGCATAATAAACTTTATGAGCGCATCCGCAATAACTATGAGCACGTATGTGAAGATATGGTGCTTTAACCCGATTATCCGAACAATTTCACGACAAATTGCGACAAGAATCCTACTATTCTTCCTATCGTTCGTCATTTTTATACTTTCCTTAGAAATTTCAGGCTAAAATTCACTTTATTTCTCCACAATCTTTTCCACAGATCAAATCCCTATTTGAACACATATAAACATAGTTATCCACGTTATCCACAAATACTTGTTTACTAGTCCACATAGTTATCCAAATTGTATCCGTTTACCATTCACAGGTTATAAATGTTACCAACATTCTATCCACATATTGTGTATAAGTACGAACGTTCCCTCTTGACAAACTAATATTCGTTTAACAAAAAACACACAATTTGCTGAAAGTTAGCAAACTGTGTGTGTATTCATTAATTCCATGATTTTAATGGCATTCCAGGTCGACCATTCATACTAGAATTACTTCGAACGCCGCTTTTCCACATCTCATAGCCAGCCGCGGCAATCATTGCTGCATTGTCTGTACATAATGAAATAGGTGGAACGTAGAAAGGAATCCCTTCTTTTTCAAACGCAGCGGTCAATGATTTTCGCAGTCCTTGATTGGCAGCTACACCACCTGCCGCAATCACTTGCTTCACGTCATATTCTTTCGCCGCTTTCACTGTCTTGACTGTCAATACTTCAACAACACTTTGCTGAAAGCCCGCCGCAACATGATCATGATTGATCTTTCCGCCTTTTTGCTCGATATTATGCTTATAATTGATAACTGCAGACTTCAATCCACTAAAACTGAAGTCATAGGAATCCTTTTCAAGCCAAGCGCGTGGAAAGTCTATACTTTCATCACTCATCAGCGCGAGCTGATCTACTTGCGGACCTCCCGGATAAGGCAAACCAAGTACCCGAGCAACTTTATCATAGGCTTCGCCTGCTGCGTCATCACGCGTTTCACCGATCAATTCGAATGAACCATGTGACTTCATGACGACAAGCTCAGTATGACCGCCTGAGACGATAAGTGCCAGCAAAGGAAACTCCATCTCATGAATCAATTGATTGGCATAGACATGTCCTGCGATATGATGCACACCAATCAATGGTAACTGATTCGCAAAGGCAAAAGCTTTCGCCGCATTGATACCGATCAACAGCGCCCCCACTAATCCAGGTCCTTCTGTCACAGTGACCGCAACCAAATCACTTGGTACAAGTTTCGCTTCATTCAATGCTTCCTGAATCACCAGTGTGATTTGTTCCACATGCAGACGCGACGCTATTTCGGGAACCACACCGCCAAATTGCTTTTGCTGCTGGATTTGTGACGATACAATAGATGAAATAATTTCCGTCCCATTTTTTACTATAGAAGCCGCGGTTTCATCACAGCTCGTTTCAATACCCAAAATATACTGATCTTTTTCCATTAGAATTCCACCCACATGACGAGTCCATCTTCATGGTCGTCTGTATAATAGTTTTTCCTGATACCGCCTTCTTGAAAACCTAACTTGCGATACAACATCCGCGCTGCTTCATTACTCACACGCACTTCAAGCGTCATGGTCTTCACTTCATTCAAGCGGCACAACTCCATCGCCTGACGCATTAGATCTTCTCCATACCCTTTACCTCGATAAGCCGATAGTACGGCCACATTAGTGATATGACATTCATCGAGCACAATCCACATACCACAATGCCCAATCACTTCACCGTCCAGGTCCGCTACAATATAATGTGCGTATGCATTTCCTGTTAATTCATGCTCAAAAATCTCTTCTGTCCAAGGTGTCGCAAATGATTCAAGTTCTATACCCGCAACCGCCGGGATGTCATCAGGCGTCATCTTTCGAAATAGCACTTCATTACTCATGGGAAGACCCCTTCTTCATCAAATTGGCTTCTGCCTCCGTAATGCGCTTATACTGTGGTGTAAACGTATGAACTATTTCGGGTTGATTTGCACTTTGCGCCAGTGAGATAGCAGAAGATGCACGTGGCACATTTAATGCGAATGGTGCAATATATGCTTGCTTTCCAAGATGCTCACGAATAATTGATTCATACAGTTTCACATCTTCTCCAACAAATAAAACCGCCTCTTCACACTCTTTTAACTTCTCCAACAACTGGACAACTGGGCAGTGCTGATCCTCTAATACACTGACCAATTCAGTACCCTTCGCTCGATAGACACCTGCGTAAACGTTGGATCTTCTCGCATCAATTACAGAACAAACCAGACCGTTGAACAGTTGTCCATTCAACGCTAAAGCCTTCAGACTTGATACACCGTAAAGCGGCTTATCAAGCGTCCAAGCTAATGTCTTCGCAATCGTTACACCAATGCGAACACCTGTATACGAACCAGGGCCCTCTGAAACAGCAATCGCGTCTATTTCCGAAGGAGTAATATCTGCCTTACGACATGCCTCTTCCACTGCCGGCATCGCGCGCAGCGAATGATTGATCTTCATCATGCTTGACTCTTCGATAAGTACTACATCATCTTTAACGATTGCTACAGATAAAGGTGAATTTGCTGTATCTATACCTAACCATATCATGTAAAAATCTCCTCACAAATACGTGTAAATCGTTCACCTTTTGGCATACATTGAACTCTGCGGGAATTAGGCCCCGTATGATGGATAATCAATTCCAACCGATGTTCAGGCAACTCTTCTTGAATAAATTGTGCCCATTCCACTACAGAAATCGCATCTCCATAAAACAGTTCGTCCCAACCTAAGTCTTCCTCGCTATTGGCTAACCGATATACATCCAAATGATTGAAAGGGTAATCCCCTTCATACTGCTTGATAATCGTAAAAGTAGGACTACTAACTGTCCGTGTGATACCCATTGCTTTTGCAAGTGCTTTTGTGAATGTTGTCTTGCCAGCCCCAAGATCACCTTCAAGGGTCAGTACATCAGGAGGTCTTAGATAGCGACCGATCTCGGTGGCCAGCTTCTCCATTTCCTCAACGGACTCGATTTCTTTCTCCCACACAACCAACTCACCCTTCTCTTCCTATTATAGTACTAGTGTACAGAAAAACCTTACAAAACAAAAGCCAAGAAGCCAGCCCTGTTTATTTACAATAAAAAAACGATCACACCCGTTAAGGTGAAATCGTTTTGAAATGTTAAAATATGGCGGTCCCGACGGGAATCGAACCCGCGATCTCCTGCGTGACAGGCAGGCATGTTAACCGCTACACCACGGGACCACTGAAATGAAGCAAAAAAATAAAGCCTAGCAACGTCCTACTCTCACAGGGGGAAACCCCCAACTACCATCGGCGCTGAAGAGCTTAACTTCCGTGTTCGGTATGGGAACGGGTGTGACCTCTTCGCTATCGTTACTAGACTCTTTGAGTAAAGCTTG